>JAKEEW010000498.1 GCA_022616375.1 Sporichthyaceae bacterium | reverse complement strand
TCCTTCGCCTTGCCGGACGCCGTCTGGATCGCCGCCCGCATCCACCAAGACTTGGGAGACACACCCTAGGTCGGTGGCCCGAAACCGGCTCGGTCGCTGGGCTGAGCTGGCGGTAAACCAGTTTTTTGATCATGCGTACAGACCTTAGGGTGGTGGCTCATGCCCGCTCTGCCCCTTACCGATCCAGGCCGCCCTGACACCAGGTCCGCGGCCCGGTTCTTGCTGTGGGTGGCACGTGGTCAGTGGCGAACCCTGCTGCTCGGAATGATCTGCGGCGTCCTGTGGATGCCGGCCCAGGCCTTAATCCCGGCCGTGCTGGGAAAGGCCATCGACGAGGGGCTGGTCGGCGGGGATGACGCCGCGCTGGTGCGCTGGTCGATCGCGCTGGTCGGGCTCGGTGCGCTGCAGGCCGTGGCCGGCACGGCCCGGCACTACTACGCCGTGACCAACTGGCTGACCGCCTCGTTTCGGACCGAACAGCTGGTGGTTCGGCATGTGGCGCGGTTCGGCGGCTCGCTGACTCGGCAGGTGAGTACCGGCGAGATCGTCGCGATCGGGGCCAGCGACATGGGCCGGTTCGGTTCGGTCTTCGACATCTCGGCCCGGTTCACCGGGGCAGTGATGAGCTTCGTGATCGTCGCGCTGATCCTAATGACCACGTCGCTGACCCTCGGCCTGATCGTGCTGGTCGCGGTGCCGCTACTAATGGTCGCGGTGATCCCGGTGCTGCGTCCGCTGCAGCGTCGGGAGGCGGCCCAGCGCGAGCTGGTCGGCCGGCTGACCACGATCGGCTCGGACACCGTGGCCGGGCTGCGGGTGCTGCGCGGGATCGGCGGCGAGGCGACCTTCGCGGCCCGCTACACCGACGCGTCCCAGCAGGTCCGCCGGGCCGGTCTGCGGGTCGGCGGGATGCAGGCCACACTGGAGGCCGCGCAGGTCTTCTTCCCCGGTGTCCTGGTCGTTTTCGTGACCTGGCTGGGCGCCCGGCTCGCCGTTCACGAAGAACTGAGCGTCGGTGAGCTGGTCGCGTTCTACGGCTACGCGGCGTTCCTGGTGCTGCCGTTGCGCACCACCATCGAGGCGGTGCAGAAACTGACCAGGGGTCTGGTCGCGGCGGCCCGGATGACCCGGGTGCTGCGGCTGGAGCCTGCGCTGAGCTCGCCGTCCCGGCCGGCGGCCGAGCCATCGGTCGGCGCCGACCTGTACGAGCCGGATTCCGGCCTGGTGGTATCGGCCGGGCAGGTGACCGCGGTGGTCTCCGCGGTGCCTGAAGACGCCACCGCGGTGGCCGCCAGGCTGAGCCTGGCCGCGGCCACTGACGCCACCCTGGGCGGGGTCCGGTTGGACGCCCTCGACCTGGACACGGTCCGGCGAAGGATCCTGCTGCACGACACCGAGCCTCGGCTGTTCACCGGCCGGCTGCGGGACGAGCTCGACCCGACCGGGCGGGCCGCGGATGCCGCCATCTACGGGGCGATCCACACCGCGGCGGCCGAGGACGTGTTGGTCGCGCTGCCGGACGAGCTGGACAGCGAGGTCGAGGAGCGGGGTCGATCCTTCTCCGGTGGTCAGCGGCAGCGGTTGGCACTGGCCCGCGCGTTCGTGATCGATCCGGAGATCCTCGTGCTGGACGAGCCGACCAGCGCGGTCGACGCGCACACCGAGGCGCGGATCGCCGAGCGGCTCCGGTCGGCCCGGACCGGGCGGACCACCGTCGTGATGACCACCAGCCCGTTGGTGCTGGACCGGTCGGATCGGGTAGCGCTGCTGGTCGACGGCCGGGTGGTGGCCACCGGACCGCACCGCACCCTGCTGGCCGAGCACACCGGCTACCGCGAGACCGTGACCCGAGGGGAGGAGAGCTCATGAGCACGAAGTTGCCGGTCGGCACCGGAAGCGAGGTTCGCACGCATGCCGCGCTCCTGCTCCGCCGGCACCGCGGTGCGCTGCTGCGCTCGCTCACCTGGTACGCGCTGGCCACGGTGGCCGGGCTGGCCGCGCCGCGGCTGATCGGCGACCTGGTCGAGTCGGTCCGGCACGAGACCACCACGTCGCACATCGACACGCTGGCGCTGATCCTGGCCGGCGCGCTGGTCCTGCAGACGGTGCTGACCCGGCTGGCTCAATACAGCTCGTATGCGCTGGGCGAGCAGGTGTTCGCCGAGCTGCGCGAGGAGTTTCTGGACCGGGTCCTTGGGCTACCGCTGGGCACGGTCGAGCGGGCCGGCACCGGCGATCTCCTCTCCCGTACCACCGGCGACGTGGACTCGCTGTCCTACACGGTGCGTTTCGCGGTGCCGCAGACCCTGGTGGCGGTGGTTACCACCGTGCTGACCCTCGGGGCGACGTTCCTGGTCGGCCCGCTGGTCGCACTGCCCTGTCTGGTCGGGGTTCCGTTGCTGGTGCTGTCCACGCGGTGGTACCTGCGCCGGGCTCCGGCCGGCTACCTGCGCGAACGGGCCGCCTACGCGGCCATGAATGGTGGCGTGGCGGAGACCGTTGACGGGTGCAAGACCGTCGAGGCGCTGCGGCTGTCCGAGCGGCGGATCGAGCGCACCGAGGCCGACCTGCGCGAGGCCTACAACGCCGAGCGCTACACGCTGCGGCTGCGGATGGTGTGGTTCCCGGCGGTCGAGATGGCCTACGCGCTGCCGGTCGCGGCCTGCGTGCTCGCCGGGGGCTGGATGTACAGCCAGGGTCTGGCCAGCATCGGCCAGGTCACCGCGGTGACGCTCTATGCCCAGGCGCTGGTCGACCCGATGGACCGCCTGATCAGCTGGCTGGACGAGATCGCGGTCGGCGCCACGTCGCTGGCCCGGATCATCGGCGTAGCCAGCGTGCCGCCGGACCGCACGGCCACCGGGGCCAGCACCGACGACGAGCGGATCACCGCCGACCAGGTGCGGTTCTCCTACGCCAGGAACCGGGACGTGCTACACGGTGTCGACCTGGCCCTGCGGCCGGGGGAGCGGGTCGCCGTGGTCGGCCCGAGCGGTGCCGGGAAGTCGACGCTTGGCCGGTTGCTGGCCGGGATCCACCCGCCCCGGGCCGGCCAGGTCGACGTCGGCGGGATTCCGCTGGTGGACCTGGAGCTTGACGAGCTGCGCGGGCACGTCGCGCTGGTGACCCAGGAGCACCACATCTTCGTCGGTACGGTGCGGGACAACCTGCGGCTGGCCAGGACCGAGGCGTCCGACGCCGAGCTGCGCCGGGCGCTGGCCGCGGTGGACGCGCTGGACTGGGCCGATGCCTTGCCGGCCGGACTGGACACCGAGCTCGGCACCGACGGGCACGCGCTGTCCCCGGCGCAGGCACAGCAGATCGCGCTGGCCCGGCTGGTGCTGTCCGATCCGCACACGCTGGTGCTGGACGAGGCGACATCGTTGCTCGACCCACGGGCGGCGCGCCACCTGGAGCGGTCGCTGTCCGCGGTGCTGCACGGCCGGACCGTGGTGGCGATCGCGCACCGGCTGCACACCGCACACGACGCGGACCGGGTGGTCGTGATGGAGGACGGCCAGATCAGCGAGATCGGCACGCACGACGAGCTGGTCAGCGCGCGCGGGCCGTACGCCGCGCTGTGGGAGTCCTGGCACGCCAAGCCGGCTCAGGGCGGCGACCAGCGGCCACGGCAGCCGGCCCGGTCAGGGGCCGGGACATCCGCCGGCGCGTGAACCATCCTGCTGTTCACGCGCCGGTCTTGTCGTACTCATCGGCACCAAGGCCGGCAAGCTTGAGCGGTTTGCAGTAGATCGGTTTCTAGCGACCTGGATCAGGTGTTGCCACGGGTGCGCGCTCCGGCCGGATCGGCCTTGGCCAGCGCGCGCTCGGCGGTCGCTAACGCCTCGCTGGCATCGCCCAGCCGCACCTCGGCAGCGGCGACCTCGTCCTCGGCCTTGACCAGGCGCCTCTTCAGCTCGGACAGATCGTGCTTGAGCGCTTCGAGGCGTTGGGTCAGCTCGGCCTGCGACGCGGTCAGCCGATCGCGCTCGACCTGGCGGCGCTCCAGCTCCGCGGCAGCCTTCTCCCGGCGGCGCTGCGCGGCGGCCAGCTCCCTGGCATAGCGGGCCTTGGCGTCCTCGGCCGTCTCCGCCGCGAACACTGCCGCATCGGCGCCGGCGTCCTCGTCCTCGTCGTCATCCGGACCGGTGCCCGGCACCAGCCGCAGCGGCGGGCCCGGACCGAGCCCGGCGTACTGCGCCGGCCGTTCCAACCGGCCGCTGCGCACCGCGGTCGCCACGTCGGGATCGGCAACCGCGGCGGTGAGCGTGCTCTCCACTTCGTAGGCCACCGACGCGCTCATCTTCAGGCGGTGCATCGACAGCAGCCGCTTGGCCCGCTGCATCAGCACGCCTTGCAGCTGCTGCCGACGGGCCGACAGCGTGCGCAGCTCGCTCGCCTGGCCGCGCCTGGTCGCGGTCGCCAGCTTCGGACCGAGCTCGAGCAGCTCGTCCATCTCCTTGGTCGCGTAGCGGCTGAGCAGGTTCAGCGTCCAAGCGCTGACCGTGGGCTTGCGCAGTTTCTTGATGAGATCGGCGAGCTGCCGATCACCGCGCTCGGCGGCGCTGTTGGCCAGGTTGCCGCGGACCGTGACGAAATCGGCGGGCGGCTGCTCGTACAGCAGCGCGGCGGCCGCCTCCAGATCTGCGGGAAGCTGATCGACCATGCACCGGCAATCGTGCCATCTGTAACCAACTGACCGCGCGGCGGGGCCGGCCGATCCTCAGACCGGGAGCGGGATCAGGCCGAGCTCGCCGCGCGGCCTCCTGGTGGAGGCGAGTGTCTGGCCGGCTAACGCGGCCGGGCGGTTTGCGTCAGGATCGGACTCCTGCCCACGCGGCTTGCTCGGCACGACGTGGAGCGGCGTCGCCGGGCGTTCCGGACGCGGGGTCCGATCGATCCGCTGTAGGTGATCGGGCGCGTGTGGCGGTGGCTCCGGTGGCTGGATCAGCACGAGCCGGACCCGGTGCGTTCCGGCCTCCACCCAGCGCTCGATCCGTTCTAGGCCAAACAGGCCAACGAACAGAACGACCGGCAGCCCTAGCACTACGTATTCCACCGGGATCACCTCCGGTGCCTCGATCGGCGTGGTTCGGACCCGATGTGTCGCGTTCCCCATCCTCGGTGGCCGCGGACGTGAGGCCTAGGGCAGTTCGGGTCAATTACCTCACCCGGCCTACCGGTGTAATTCAGACGGCCGAGCCTGATGATCGGTTCCTGGCTGCCGGCCTCTGGAAGATCCTCGATCAGCCGACCGGGCTACCGGCGTTCTGGGTCACCCAGCAGCGCACGATGTCGCGTACCGAGATCACGCCCACCACGTCGTCGTTCTCGACGACCACCAGGTGCCTGAAGCCACCCCGGACCATCGCCTCGGCTGCTTCCTCGAGGCTCCAGGTCGGGGCGGCGAAGACCAGATCGCCGGTCAGGTGCGCGGAGGCCAGCTCGGTGTCCGGATCCTCGCCCGCGCCGATCGCCAGCAGCACGTCTCGCTCGGTCAAGATCCCGATCCCCGACGTATCCGGGTCGACCACGACCGCGGAGCCGACCCGGCGCTTGGCCATCAGCCGGGCCGCATCGCGCAGGGTGTGCGCGGGTCCGATCGACAGGACCACCGAGCTCATACCGTCGCGGACCTGCATGCGGGCACCTCCAGGGATCGTGTGATCATCGCGGCGCGAGACCTGACTCGGATGACCATCATCGTGCGCCCGTGGCGCGGTCTGGGCAAGCGTCGCCCGAATGTGACCTGCCAGTAGCGCGAAGTAGATCTTGTCCGTCCCGGCGCTAGTTGGCGAGCAGGTCAAGCACCTCGGCGTGCAGCTTGCCGTTCGTGGCCAGCCCGCTTCCGCCGTCCGGGCCGGGGTTGCCGTTCAGGTCGGTGAACTGCCCGCCGGCCTCGGTCACGATCAGCGACACCGCGGCCAGATCCCACAGCGTGACCGACGGCTCGGACGCGATGTCGATCGCGCCCTCGGCCACCAGCATGTAGGACCAGAAGTCGCCGAACGCCCTGGTCCGCCGGCAGGTCCGGGTCAGTGACTCGAATCCGCCGGCCCGGCCGAGGGCGTCCCAGTCGTCCAGGCTGGAGTAGGAGAAGAACGCGTCGGCGACGTCGGTGATCCCGGACACCTGGCACCGGGTCGCCGAGTGCAGACTCCGCCCGGCGTAGGTGCCGGCACCGCGCGAGGCCCACCAGCGCCGGTTCAGGGCCGGCGCGGTCACCACGCCGACCACGACGTCGGTGCCGTCCATGAGCCCGATCAGGGTGGCCCATGCCGGGACGCCGCGCAGGTAGTTCTCGGTGCCGTCGATCGGGTCGATGACCCAGCAGCGCGGCGAGTTGCCGGTGCTGCCGAACTCCTCGCCCAGGATCGCGTCGCGCGGTCGGGCCCGGCCCAGCGTGGTCCGGATCCGTTCCTCTACCGTCTGGTCCGCCTCGGTCACCGGAGTGCGGTCAATCTTTGTCACGACGGCCAGATCCCTGGCGCGGAACCGGTTGAGGGAAGCGGCGTCTGCGGCATCCGCGAGGACGTGCGCAAACCGCAGGTCGTCGTCATATCCGGCCATGGCGCCCAACCGTAGCGGGACAATCGCCGGATGTGCGTGCTCGCACGCACTCCGGCGCACCGAACGGACACCCGCGGCGGGGTACGACAGGCTCCGGCAGTGGCGGACTGACCGGTTGCCGCCGGGTGGATGGGAACCCTTCCGTGCAAAGCCGCGTACTGGGATCATGCAGGCACCCGCGCCTGGTGCGCGGGCCACAGGGTTACCCGGTAGGGGGTGCGTTCGTGTTCGACACGATCCTCGGACTTCCGATCCACGTTCTGGTGCTGCACGCGGCGGTGATCGGGGTTCCGGTGGCTGCCGCGCTGACCGTGCTCGCGCTTGCCCGTCCGGCGTGGCGGGAACGCTGGTCCGGTTGGGTGGCCGCGCTGAACGCGATCGTGCTCGTCGTCGCCTACGTCACCAGGGAGAGCGGTGAGGAGCTCTACAAGCGACTGGAGCGAAGTGGCGTCATCACGCCAGAGATCAACGATCACCGCCAGCTCGGCCTGTTCCTGATCTGGCCGGTGCTTGCGCTGTTCCTCCTCAGTGTGCTGACTTGGCTGGTAACCAGGCAGGCGGCAGCTGCGCCAGTGTCGCTGGTGCTGACGGTGGCGACCGTGCTCGCCGCGGGGTGGGCGACGTTCTACGTGATCCAGACCGGGCACAGCGGCTCGACCGCGGTCTGGGAAAGCATCGTGGACAGCACCGAGCCGACGCCTTAGCTCAGCATGGCCTGCCACCGGTCGGCGAAGTCCGGCATCGTCTTGGCCGTGCTGGTGATGTCGTCGACCTCGATCCCCGGCACGGCCAGGCCCAGCACCGCGGCGGCGTGCGCGAGCCGGTGGTCGGAATAGCTGGCGAACACCCCGGCATGCAACGGCCGCGGCTCGATGACCAATCCGTCTGCGGTCTCGGCCACCGCGCCGCCGAGGTTGGTCAACTCGGTTGCCAGCGCCGCGATCCGATCCGTCTCGTGGCCGCGCAGGCTGGCGACCCCGCGCAGCGTGGACGGCTCGTCGGCCAGGCTGGCCAGCGCCGCGATGACCGGGACCAGCTCACCGATCTCCCGCAGGTCCGCGTCCAGGCCGCGGATCCGGCCCGGTCCGGTCACGGTGAGCCCGCCCGGTTCGTAGGACCAGGTGGCGCCGAACCCTTCCAGCACCTCACCGAGCTGGGCGGCCGGCTGCAACGTGGTCGGCCCGAGCGCGGGCACGGTCACCCGGCCGCCGGTGACCAGTGCGGCGGCTAGGAACGGCATCGCGCCGGCCAGGTCGGGCTCGATCGTGGTGTCCGGCAGCTGGATCGGGCCGGGCGCGACCACCCACCGGTCCGGAGTCTGCTCGGTGACCGCCACGCCGGCTCGGCGCAGCATCGCCGCGGTCATCTCGATGTGCGGCAACGAGGGTACCGGCGGGCCGGCATGGTGCACGGCCACCCCGTGCGGCCAGCGCGCCCCGGTCAGCAGGAGCGCGCTGACGTACTGGGACGATGCCGAGGCGTCGAGCCGGACCGCACCGCCGCGCACCTCCGGACCGCCGCTCACCGTGATCGGGAGCTGGCCGCGGCCGCCGTCGTCCACCGTGGCGCCGACCGCGCGTAGTGCGCCGATCAGCGCGGCCATCGGGCGCTCCCGGGCGCGTGGGTCGCCGTCGAAGCCGATCGGTTGGTCGGCGGTCGCGGTCAGTGTCGCGATCGGCGGCACGAAGCGCATGACCGTGCCGGCCAGGCCGCAGTCGACTTCGGCCGGTCCGCGGACTACCCGGCCCGGGGTGACCCGCCAGCCGCCGTCCGGTCCTGGCTCGGCCGCGATCTGGGCTCCGAGCGCCCGCAACGCGGCCGCCATCAGCTCGGTGTCCCTGGCCCGCAGCGGGTTGCCGATCCTGGCGGGTTGATCAGACAGCGCGGCCAGCACCAGCGCGCGGTTGGTCAGCGACTTGGAGCCCGGCACCGCAACCTGTGCGTCGACCGGTGCGGTGGCCACCGGCGCGCGCCATCGCTGCATGCCGTCCCACGCTACCGGTGATCCAAAACGGTCAGGGAGTCAACCGGTGCAGGTCCCGGGGGAACAGCGTGACCTCCCTGACGTTCGCCGCACCGACCAGCCGGGCCACCCAGCGCTCCAGCCCGATCGCGAACCCGCCGTGCGGTGGCAGGCCGTGCCGGAACACGTCGAGGTAGCCGGGGAAGTCGGCCGGGTCGTCGCCGCGCGCGACCAACGCCGCCAGGTAGTCCTGGTAGCGGTGCAGCCGCTGTGCGCCGGACACCAGCTCGAGCCCGCGGAACAGCAGGTCGAACGAGTTGGAGTAGCCGGGCCGCGCCGGGTCCGGATGGGTGTAGAACGCGCGCGACGCGGTCGGGTACCCCTCGACCAGCACGAACTCGGAGCCGAACTCCCGCCCGGCCCACTCGCACAGCCACCGCTCGTGTGCCGGCGCCAGGTCGGGCGCATCTACCACATCCTCGCCGAGGCCCTTGCCGATCAGCTCGAGTGCCTCGGTGAAATGCACGGTCGGGATCTGCGCCGGCACCTCGAGCAGGCTCAGCCCGAGCAACTCGGCCGCGTCCCCTGCCTGCGCCCGGATCGCGGCGACCATGCCGGCCATCACGTCGCGCAGCACCGCCATCACCGGCCGGTGGTCTTCGACGAAGCCGAGCTCGACGTCGAGCGAGGTGAACGAGGCCAGATGCCGCGCGGTGTCGTGCGGTTCGGCTCGGAACGCCGGGCCGATCTCGTAGACCCGCTCGAACACTCCGACCAGGATCTGCTTGTACAGCTGCGGGCTTTGGGCCAGGAAGGCCGGGCGGCCGAAGTAGTCCAGCGCGAACACGTTCGCACCGCTCTCGGTGGCCGCACCGACGATTTTCGGAGTGTGCACGGCGACGAAGTCCTGCGCCTCGAGCGTGGCCCGGAACCCGGTCACCGAGGCCGCCGCGATCCGGTGCACCACGGCCAGCCGCGGGTGCCGCAGCGTGACGTGTGCGGTGTCCAGGATCGTGGGCAGGGCGGCGGTCAGGGTCGGCCGGTGCAGCTCGACCGGGGGCGGCAGCTCGGCCGCCGCGAGGACGTGGCACGGGCGATCATCGACACCTATGTGTTCGAGGAAGCGCAGCAGCGCCGGCTCGCCGACCGTGGGATCCCGAACCGCCTCCGCCGGCCGGTATACGCGCTGTCCGGGATCATGCGGTGCGCCGACTGTGGTCACGTCGTCAATCACCACGGCCACGGCGCCGATAGTGACGTCCGTCTGGAATGCGCGTCCCACCACAACCTGGGCACCGGCTGCACTGGGATCGGCACGCCGCGCGCCATCGACGTCGAACTCGCCGTCCGCGAGCTATTGGTTGAGCATTTGGCCGACCTAACGGCCGACCCGGGCGAGCAGGCTCGGCAGGACGCGCAAAGAACCCGCCGCGGCATCGACGTGGCGATGCCGCGGCGGGAGCTGGAGGAAACGAGGGCGGCCCGTGGTCGAGTTGTCCTACTGCGTGCACAGGGCAAGGGAAGCGAGGACGCGCACGACCGCGCCGATGCCGAACTGGCCGCCGTTGAAGACCGCCTGATGGTCCGGCTCGCCGAGGCCGAGAGCACACAGCGGTCGGTGCCCGACATCGCTCAGGTGGTCAAGGTCGGCACGTGGCTGATCGAGCATTGGGACGACCTGACCGGCGAGGAGCGCAACGAGGCGATGCGGATAGCGATCCGCTCCGTGCCGATCGGCCCACCGCGTACAAAATGGGGACGCGACCCGATCCGCGAGCGACTCGGCACGCCTGAATGGATGATGCCGGTTTAGCTTGCGGCGTGAATGTGCTACCGGTCTAACCGGCTTGATCGTCAACGGTTGCGACGTAACGCGCGGCGGGCGTTCTGCTTGACCTGCTCGTCGCGCACGTAGTCGTCGCCCTCGGCCACGAACTTGCCCTTGCCGATCCGCTCCGCCGTAGCCCGGTCAACGCGCTCCCCCCTGCGAATGGTCCGGCCATCACCGGCATCGATGTCCTGCTTTGCGCGGTACGGGGCCACGGCTCCCCCTTCCAGGCAGACAACGGGCAGGAGGGCTGGGGCCGGGCACTTCGGTTCCCGAGCGGAGGTTGACGGTTACGCCAGATGGTCAGACGATCGAATCTCCGCGCAACTCTCAGCAACCCACTTTGGGAGGCAAGATCATGCAGCTACGGTTCCTCGGCAAGGAGACGGTGAGCGGCGGATCACCAACGCTGTACGACATCGACGAAGATCAGTACATCGTGCAGGGATACAAGGTGACCGACCCGGACGTGCTGGCGCAGTTGGACATCCCGGACCATGAGACGGTGATCGCAATCCCCAAGAAGCTGATGAGCCACCTACCAAAGGACGAGCCGCATGGAGCTCTTGACGGGTAACGACTTCGACGAGCTGTTCCGAACGTTCAAACGGTCCGCGTTCCACCTGGAGATGCGGGATGAATACCACGTGGCGAACGAGGTCGATCCCTTCCGAAGGTGGTTGAACGGCGAGCCGGACGACTACGAGTGGTTCCAGGGGTGGCTCGATCTCATGAGGTCAGCGACTGATGCCGGCAAGACGGTGCAGCGGGCGCGGGTGATGACCGAGCCGATCACCGATTACGTTCGGTTCGAGCACGCCTTGGCCCCGTTCAACGTTGCCGCGGGCGAAGAGGTGTTCTGGGTGCCCAGAGACCGGACCGCCGGTATCGACTTCCCCGAGCACGACTACTGGCTGTTCGACGAGTCCATCGTCTCGTTCAACATCTTCTCGGCCGATGGCGACTCGTTCGGAGCCCGCCTGTCCGGCGATCCGGTCGATGTCGCGCAATGCCTCAAGGTTCGTGATCAGGTGCTAGCAGTCGGGATACCGCACAGGGAGTACGTGCCTCATTGACCAGCACGGCTCAGCAGGCGAAGGAAGACTTGGGCAATCGCCTGCACGAGATCCGCAGGGACGCGGGTCTGACAGGTCGCCAGCTCGCAGCGCTGGCGGCCTGGCATTTTACGAAGGTCTCCAAGTTGGAACACGGCACCCAGAGCCCGTCGGACGAGGACATCCGCATCTGGTGTCGGCTGTGTGATGCCGAAGACCAGATCGCCGATCTGATCGCGTCGCTCCGCGCGGTCGAGTCGCAGTACATCGAGTGGCGCCGCATGATGCGCGCCGGAACGAAGCGTCGACAGCAGATGCAGCGCATTTGGGAGCACGAGTCCCGGATGCTGCGCATCTATGAGCCGCTGCTCATCCCCGGCATCTTCCACACGGCGACCTATGCCGAGGCGATCGTGTCCACCGTCATCAGCTTCTACGGGATACCCGACGACCTGTCACAGAGCATCGAAGCGCGCCTAGCGCGCCAGGATGCTCTGTACCGGGGCCACCGGCGTTTCCACGTCGTGATCGGCGAGCAGGCGCTGCACACCCGCATGGGCAGCGCGGAGACGATGACGGGACAGCTTGGCCGACTCCTCGAGGCTTCGACACTGCACGGAGTGCGACTCGGGATCATTCCGACGACCGCGGTTCACGAGGTCTGGCCCCTGCACGGGTTCTGGATCTTCGACGAACGCCTGGTCCGAGTGGAGACGTACACCGCCGAGCTCACGATTACCCAACCGCGGGAGGTCGGACTGTATCTGAAGGCGTTTCAGGGCCTGGCCGATTCGGCCGTCCACGGGCAGGAAGCCCGAGCCTTGATCACCCGTGCTCTCGCCGACCTCGGTGAGTCAGTTGACGCAACATGACGCAACATCGTTGATCGCTCATCGACGGCAACTCTACGGTCACTGACGGAACACTGTCCGTAGTTGTGCGAGGGGCGAGGACGGAATGGTCTGTCCGGACTGCGAAGGCAACGGCAAGAAGCTGGTCGAGGTGTCCGAGAACGGCCGCAACGGCTGGAACAAGGTCGACTGTGGCTGCAACGGCGGGTACGTGGGTCTGCCGGTGAACCAGTTCGCCCTGGACTCCCCGCGCCGAGACGATCAGCAGAGTCGATAATCTGAAAGGGGCCGGAGATGGCCTGGCGTAAGTCGAGCACGTGCATGGACCCTGAGAATCCGAAGTCTTGCGTCGAGGTCGACCAGCGTGGGGACGAGGTCCTGGTCCGGGACTCCAAGGACCCGGCCGGGTCTGAGCTTCGATTCACCCTGAACGAGTGGGCAGCGTTCACGGTCGGCGTGAAAGCCGGTGAGTTCGACCTCCTGCCGGTCGCTTGATCATCGTTCCAGAACCGGGTGACCTCGATGACCGGGTCGACCACCTCGACCCCGCCCGGTGCGGCCGGGTTTGCCACCGCGGTGCCGTGGATCCGGACCGCGCTCTCCTCGCCGATCTCGGCCAGCTCGGCTCGGCTGGCCGGATCCCGCAGCACGATCTGGGCCAGTCCGGCCCGGTCGCGCAGGATCAGGAAGGACACCGCGGCCAGCTGGCGGCGGCGGTGTACCCAGCCGGACAGGGCCACCGACTGACCGGCGTGCGCCGGCAGCTCGGTGGACAGGATGCGTTGCATGGTCACCTCCTGGGCTACTCAGTCCCCGGAGGTGCGGGCGATGGGGTTGGTCGCTGTGCCACCGCACCTTCACCGCTGCCAGGTCGGCAACGGCCTTTCGGTTGTGCATCCGGCTCCGGAGTGTCTTCGCCCGGGGTTCGAAGGCCGCCTTCCCAGCTTCCGGCGGCTCTCTCGGCTTCGAGAATGCCCGGGCTACTTGTCTCCGTCAGCGCCGTTGCGGTGCACCCTAACAGCCAGTCGGACCGGATCATTAGGCTAGACCGCATGTGTGG
>JAKEEW010000497.1 GCA_022616375.1 Sporichthyaceae bacterium | reverse complement strand
GGGTCGCCGTACCCCGCGGGCTCGCAGACTCGCCCGCGGGCTTGAACGAACAACCGGTCGGGTGAGGCCGCACCAGCTCACTCCCCGCGGGAGCCGGTCGAACCGCCGTCACCGGCGGCCGGTCTGGACAGGTCGGCCCGCTTCCCGCTACAGTGAAGACACCTGACTCCCCGGTACCCCGGACGGCGCAGCGTTCGACAAGTTTATCGCGTACGACGGCCTCCACTCGTATGACCTGGCTGTGGGACCTGAACCTTATCCGGTTCTTCGACTTCTACCTGGCGCTGGCGTTCCTGCTCAGTACCTTCGTGCGCATCCGGCAGTACCGCGCGGCCCTTGGGCTAGTCTTCGCCGTGCCGGAGCGCTGGCCGCGGCTCTTTCAGCTGGTCCGGCAGCACCAGAGCATCCTCCTCACCTGGGGCAACCTGGTCCCGGCCGCGGTGGCCCTGGTCCTGTGCGTGGTCCACACGCTGGCCTGCCGCGTCGTCTGGCCGGACGCCACCCTGACGCTGGGCCGGCTCGCCCACACCGGGGCCGCGGTCCCGGCGGTGGCCATGCTGGGGCTGGCCATGCTGGGCGTCGATGTCTACGGCATCTGGAACGTCGGCGAGCTCGACCGCACCGAGCTGGACAGGTATTTTGACCAGGCCGAGTACTGGCTTCGGTCCTGGACCGCGCCGGTGGTCCGCGTCGTCACGTTCGGTTACGTGAATCCGCGTCAGATGGTCGCGGCGGAGGTGCAGACGGCCCTGCTCAGCGCCGGCCAGCTGCTCAACAGTACGCTGTGGTGGGTTTCCGTGCAGACCGGCCTGCGCATCGCTTACGGCCTGTCGATCTGGCTGACGTTCGCGCTGACCCAGGGGTGAGTGCTTGAAAAAGGGCCGGCCGGGGCAGTTGCGATTCCCGGCCGGCGCGCGGGCCGCTACGATGAACGACTCGCAACCGAGGGCGGTTGATCGAGTCGGGGGCGGCGGAAAAGGGGGGTCGATGCCGGAGCAACCCAGCCGTGCGGTGCAGGACTACCTGAAGACGATCCACCGCCTGGGCGGCGCCGAGGGCTTGGTGTCGCCGGTGGACATCGCCGCGCGGCTGGAGGTGCGCGCGCCGTCGGTGACCGGCATGCTCAAGCGGTTGGCCGAGGCGGGCTGGATCGCCTACGAGCCGCACCGGGGCGCCAAGCTGACCGAGCAGGGGATCGCCGAGGCGCGGCGCGTCATCCGCCGGCACCGGCTCGTCGAGCTGTTCCTGACGCGGGTGCTCGGCCTGGACTGGAGCGAGGTGGACGCCGAGGCCGAGGC
>JAKEEW010000496.1 GCA_022616375.1 Sporichthyaceae bacterium | reverse complement strand
GGGTTCGCGGGTGACTACGGGACCAAGTGGCCCAAGGCGGTGGCCAAGGTCACCGGCGACGCCGAGGCGCTGCTGGCGTTCTTGGACTTCCCGTTGCTCCTATGTCAAGCCGCGGTCAAGCCGCGACCGCCTGCGTGTTGGCGTCGGTGGTGATGTCGGCTTGAAGCGCCCGGTAGACCACGTCGGACAGGCGTCGCTTCAAGGCGCGCATCGCCTCGGTGGGGGTGTTGCCGCCGGCGCGACGGCGGGCCAGGTAGCGCCGGGCGTCGGGGTGGTGGCGGGCCTGGGTGAGCGCGATGCGGTGCACCGCCAGGTTGAGCTGCCGGTTGCCGCTGCGGCTGAGCCGATGGCGCTGCTTGTTGGCCGACCACACCGGCAGCGGCGCGGTGCCGTTGTGGCGCGCGTAGGCGTCCTTGGAGCGAAACCGCCGCACGTCAGCGGTCTCGCCAGCGAGCTTGGCCGCGGTGAGCACGCCACAGCCACAAAGCGCCAGCAGCGACGGGGCCAAGCGACGGACCCGCGGCTCCAGGTCGGCTTCGAGCTGGTCGATCTGGACGTTGAGCTCCCACACGCGGGCGACGAGCTGGCCGGCGAGGTGGGCCACCATGCCGTCGAAGCGGCCGACGAACGCCTCGGTCGCCGCCAGGTGCTTGACGGACCCGCGCGACAGCGACCTGGCAGGCGGGTGCCAGGTGGGGTCGAGCTCATGCAGGTGCCAGCGCAGCCGGTTGATGATGCGGGTCCGCTCGGCGACCAGGTCGTCGCGGTGGTCGACCAGCAGCCGGATCTCCCGGGCAGGACCGTCCAGCCTGGCGGTCGGCAGCTCCGGTTCCCGCAGCGCCGCACGGGCGACCGCCAGCGCATCGATCGGGTCCGACTTGCCATAGGTGCGGCCCGCGGTGCGGGCGTGGGCCATGAGCTTGGGCGGGACCCGCACGACCTGCTGGCCGGCGCCGAGCAGGTCGCGCTCGAGCCGGCGCGACAGGTGGCGGCAGTCCTCGACCGCCCAGCGGCGCTCGGTGCCGAACCGCGATGCCCACACCAGCAGGCCCAGATGGTCGGCGGTGGTGGTGCCGACGGTGCGCTCACCAAGCTTGCGGCCGCGCGCGTCGACGACCACCACGGTGTGGGTCTGCTTGTGCGCGTCGATCCCCAGGATCACCATGGTCGGGTCTCCTCTCACCGATGTGGACGAGGGACCGGACCGGTCGGTGGGCAT
>JAKEEW010000071.1 GCA_022616375.1 Sporichthyaceae bacterium | reverse complement strand
TGGTCTGGTCCGGCAAGCTCAACCCGTTGGTCTGGTCCGGCAAGCTCAACCCGTTGGTCTGGTCCGGCAAGCTCAGCCCGTGCCGTTGCGCGATCCGGCGCAGGCTGTCCAGCTCGCCGCGGTAGACCTGGGCGGTGAAGTCGTCACCGCTCTCCTCGGCCGTCCGGATCGCCGCGGTAGCGGCCCGCACCCGCTCCTTGATGCGGTGGGCAAGCTCGCGCATGAAACCTCCCGTGAGCGGACATAGCGACGATCAAGACGACGATCGGAGGTCTTCCTTACCAGCCGGCGCGGGTGGCAAACCTGCAATCCCGGCAATAGTCCGTCCGGCGCGCTACTCTGACCGGCCGTGAGCTCCGTTCAGGTCCTTCGGTGGTCGGGCGCGGCCCCTCCGACCGAGGCCGAGCTGACCGGTCAGCTCACCGCGGTCGGGCTGGTCCCGACCGGCTGGGGCAACGCTCCCGGTGATCGCTACGATCGGCACAGCCACGACTACACGAAGATCCTTTATTGCGTAGCCGGCTCGATCGTCTTCCATACCGATCAAGGAGATGTCGAGCTCGGGCCGGGGGATCGGCTGGAGATCGCAGCGCGCACGCCGCACGCCGCCTCGGTCGGCCCGGACGGCGTCCGGTGCGTCGAGGCCAGGGGCTGAGCGTGCGCGCCCGGAGATCAACTGATCACAGGGTGTGACCACGGGGGAAAAACGGGGACAACTACCGGGAATGCGGTGGCTCGGTGGTGTGTTTGGTGGTGGCCGACTACAGCCGTGGTTAGAACCCCTGGCCGGGGCCGGAGCCGGGCTTGGGATCCAGGTGTGATCCCGATCACCCGGACCGGAATCGGATAGGGCACAATCTGCGGCCCAGGAGGGTTGCGACGCACCGGTCGCGACCCGTCGGCCCGGCCAGCACGCAGCTGGCCGGCCGCGGCGCCCCGGCGCGTGCCGCGCGGAGAAGACGACGACCCAGGATGGGGGAGGGGACGAATGGCGACGGATTACGACCAACCGCGAAAGACCGATGATGACCTGTCCGAAGACAGCATCGAGGAACTGAAGGCCAGGACCCGCTCGGACAAGTCGTCCGGCGTGGTCGACACCGACGAGAGTGAGCTGGCCGAGTCCTTCGAGCTGCCCGGCGCTGACCTGTCCAACGAGGAGCTCAGCGTCCGAGTATTGCCGCGGCAGGCGGACGAGTTCACCTGCTCGCGCTGCTTCCTGGTCCATCACCGCAGCCAGCTGGCCAAGGAGAAGAACGGGATGTACCTCTGTCGGGACTGCGCTGCGTGACGGGCCCCGCCTGTCACGTCGCCTTCCCGATCCGTTCGACTCCGCGCCCAACCCGCGCCCGTCAGGCACCGGCCTGAGGGCGCGGGTTCGTGCTGTCCGGGGGTGCGTTGGCTCGGCCCACCTCCCTTAGCTACCTGCCAGACACGGCCTAGGGTGTCGAGCATGCCGATCGAGTACTCCGACCGCCCCTTCGACGCGCTGGCCGACCAGCTGGTGCGCGACCAGCTCAGCGCCGAGCCGGTGCTCGGCACCCAGCTGGGTCTGACCGACTACGACGCCGCGCTACCAGACCGCAGCCAGGACGCGATCCTGGCCAGGGAGCGGGCCGAGGACGCCTGGCTGGATCGGTTCACCGCACTGGATCCGGCCGAGCTGACCCAGGACGAGCAGGTGGACCGCGACCTGGTCGTGATGGTGCTGCGCGGCCGCGCGATCCGGCGGGACTGGCTCGGCTGGCGGCGCAGCCCGGAGTGGTATGCCGGCTCGATTCTCGAGGGCGCGCATCTGCTGCTGCTCTACCGGCTCCGCCCGGACCCGCTACTCGCCGAGGCGCTGGCCGAGCGCCTGCGCGCGGCGCCGATGCTGCTCGAGCAGGGCCTGGCCAACCTGGACCCGGAGCTGGTCGCACCCGAGTTGCTACCCAGGGCGATCGGCATGACCAGGGCCGGTGCCGGATACCTGCGCGGCCTGGCCGGCGAGCCCCCGGTCGAGCACCGGGCCGGGGTCGCCGCGGCCGGCGAGACCGCCGGCGCCGCACTGGACGCGTTCGGCGACCACCTGGAGGCGATGCTGCCGGTGGCGAGCGGCGGCTGGGCGATCGGCGAGCAGCGCTACGACGGGCTGCTGCGCTACGCCGAGGGATTGCGCTACGGCACCCGCGAGCTGCGCGAGCGCGGCCGAGCCGCCTATGCCGAGCTGGCCGCCGATCTGGCCGCGCGGACCAAGCAGCTGCGCGGGCACGAGAACTGGCAGGCGCTGGCGGCCGAGCTGAACGCGGATCATCCGAGCACTCCGGCGGAGATGCTCGCCGGCTACCGGGAGGCCACCGCGGCGTCCCGGGCGTTCTGCGTCGAGCGCGACTTGGTCACGCTGCCCGACGGGGAGCAGTGCCAGGTGCTGCCGGCGGCTCCGTTCAACCGCGCGGTGACCGCGGTCGCGCACTACATGGCTCCGCCGCCGTTCAGCGGCAGCCTGGTTGGCACGTTCTTCGTGCCGTATCCGCCGGACGGCGCGACCGCGGAGGAGGTGGCCCAGCGGCTGGCGACGAACTCTCGCGCCGGCCAGTGGTCGATCACCGCGCACGAGGCGTACCCGGGCCACCACTGGCATCTGGCGCACCTGGCGGCCAACCAGCGCCGTCCCCTGCGCTACATCTTCGCCTCCACCTACTTCACCGAGGGCTGGGGCTTGTACGTCGAGGAGATGATGAAGGAGCAGGGCTTCTTCACCGATCCGTACTGGGAGTTCTGCCAGGTGGGGATGCGGCTGTTCCGGGCCGCCCGGATCGTGGTCGACACCTCGCTGCATCTCGGCGAGATGTCGATCGACGAGGCGTGCGCGTTCATGGTGGACAAGGCCGCGCTCTCCGAGGGCACGGCGCGTGCCGAGGTGCTGCGCTACTGCACCTGGCCGACCCAGGCCGCCTCCTACCTGACCGGCGCGATCGAGATCCAGCGGATGCGGGACGAGTGGCTGCACCGGGCGATCGGCAGCCTGAAGGACTTCCACGACACGATTGCCGGCACCGGACGGTTGCCGATCTCGCTGGTGGAGCGCTACCTCGGCACGGTCGGCACGCCGCCGGCGCACGGCTGAGTCCGGGCACCGGGAGCAGGGATGCGCGAGCGCAAGCCGGCCGGCTGCTGGCTGACCGACATGGACGGGGTGCTGGTCCGGGAGGGCCGCCCGATCCCGGGTGCGGCCGAGTTCATCGGCCGGCTCACCGCATCCGGCAAGCGGTTCCTGGTGCTGACCAACAACTCCATCTACACCCCGCGCGATCTGCAGGCCCGGCTTCGTGCGATGGGCATCGGGTGCCGGCCCAGGCGATCTGGACCTCGGCGCTGGCCACCGCGCAGTTCCTCGACTCGCAGCGGCCGAAGGGCACCGCCTACGTGATCGGCGAGGCCGGGCTAACCACCGCGTTGCACGAGATCGGCTATGTGCTCGGCGATACCGCGCCGGACTACGTGGTGCTCGGCGAGACCAGGACCTATAGCTTCGAAGCAATCACCAAGGGGATCCGGCTGGTCGACGGTGGAGCCAGGTTCATCGCGACCAACCCGGATCCGACCGGGCCCTCGCCGCGGGGGGCGGTGCCGGCCACCGGCTCGGTGGCCGCGCTGATCACGAAGGCGACCGGGGTCGAGCCGTACTTCGTCGGCAAGCCGAACCCGTTGATGATGCGCTCTGCCCTGAACACGGTGGAGGGCCACAGCGAGAGCACCGCGATGATCGGCGACCGGATGGACACCGACGTGGTGGCCGGGATCGAGGCCGGTCTGGAGACCATTCTGGTCCTGACTGGAGTGACCACGCCGGCCGAGGTGGAGCGCTACCCGTACCGGCCGCACCGGGTGCTGGCCTCGATCGCGGACCTGATCGACGAGATCTGATCCTGGCCGGTGCTGGTCCGACCGGGGCGTGGCGCAGACCCGCCCGGGATCCGACCGGAGCCGGCGCACGGCCGAGACCGGGCACCGGGAGCGTTAGCGGGACGTGCGCCGGCGGGTCAGCCTGGCCAGGATCGCGGCCAGCACCGGCGGCGGCTGCCGCAGCCCGACCGCGGCACCCTTCGCGTAGTCGCTGACCCGGGTCGGCAGCAGCGCCTCCACCGCGGCCGCGGAGTGCGCGTCGAAGCCGACCAGGTAGCGATCCTTCGGCCGGGGCGCGGCCAGTGCCTTGCGGACCGCCTTGACCACCGGGGTGGGCGGGCTCAGCTCGCTAGCCCGGTTCATCACCTCGCCGGCCAGGTCGTAGGACTGCTTGTAGGCGCTGCCGGTCCGATCCGGCAGCAGCTGCAGCCCGCGCTGCCAGATCGGGGTGCCGTAGCTGCCCGGCTGGATCAGTACGACCCGCACCCCGAACTTGGCCACCTCGATCCGCAGCGCGTCGGTCACCCCTTCCAGGCCGCGCTTGCTGGCCGCGTACCAGCCAACGAACGGCAGCGTGACCCGGCCGGACACCGACGAGATGTTGATGATCCGGCCGTCCCGGCGCTGCCGCATCGCCGGTAACACCAGGCGGGCGATCCGGGCCGGCGCGATCAGGTTGACCTCGAGCTGCGCCCTAGCCGCCTCGTCGCTGACGTCCTCGATCGCGCCGGGCTGGGCGAACCCGGCGTTGTTGACCACGGCCCACGGGCCACCGCCGGTCATGGTGGCGATCTCGGTGAACGCCCGCACCGTGGAGGTGGCGTCGGCGACGTCGCAGAGCACGTAGCGGACCTTCACCCCGGCCGCTTCGGCGGCCTCGACGAGCAGCCCGGCGGACTCGGCGGTCCGAGCCGTGCCGATCACGTCATAGCCGGATTCGGCCAACCCGATCGCGGTGGCCAGCCCGATCCCGCTGGTCGCTCCGGTGACCACGACGCTCTTGCCCATGCCTGCCGTCCTGCCCGTCTGCTTGCCTGTCCGGCCGTGCGCCGGTTCGGTGCCGGTCCGACGGTAGTGTCGGCCACCATGACCACCGCAAGCTCTGTGGCCGAGCTGCCTGAGCGCCACCCGGACGCGCCCGCACCCGGCGAGCTGATCGGGTCGCACTACCACCGCTGTTTCGGCTGCGGCGAGGATCACCGTACCGGGCTGCACATGCACGTCACCGCCGGCGCCGGGCTGACCATCGACGCGAAGTTCACGGTCACCGAGGATCACCAGGGCGCGCCCGGCCTGGCGCACGGCGGTTTGCTGACTGCCGCGTTCGACGAGGCGCTCGGCTCGCTGGCCTGGTTGCTCCGCAAGCCGATGGTGACCGGCCGGCTAGAGACCGACTTCCTGCGCCCGGTGCGGGTCGGCACCACGCTGTTCATTCACGCCCGTGTCGACAAGATGGTCGGCCGCAAGATCTACACTCGGGCCGAAGGCAGGCTCGGCGACCCGTCGGGGCCGCTCGCGGTAAGGTCCGCGGCGATCTTCGTCACGGTGCCGATCGAGCACTTCGTCACGCACGGCAGGGCCGAGGATGTGGCCGCCGCGGTGGCTCGCCCGGACATCAGGCAGACCGCGAAGACCTTCGAGGTGAACCCATGAGCACGACGGACGGCAGCGCCGCCGGCAAGGTGGACGTCCTGATCCAGCGGTTGGATCCGGAGCTGCCGATGCCGGACTACGCGCATCCGGGGGACGCCGGTGCCGACCTGTACGCGGCCGCCGACGTCAAGCTGGCCCCGGGGGAGCGCACCCTGGTGCCGACCGGCGTGGCGATCGCGCTGCCCGACGGGTATGCCGCGTTCGTCCAGCCCCGGTCCGGGCTGGCCCACCGGCTGGGTGTGACCATCGTCAACACACCCGGTACGGTCGATGCGGGATACCGGGGGGAGATCGGCGTGGTGCTGATCAACCATGATTCCGAGCAGACGGTTACGCTGCGCCGGGGGGACCGAATCGCGCAGCTGGTCGTTCAACGAGTGGAGCGTGCCGTCTTCCACGAGGTGGCGTGGCTACCCGGCTCGGCCAGAGGCGACGGCGGCTACGGCTCGACCGGCGGCTTCTCCCGGACCTAGCCGATATCGGGCCAGATCGAGTGGTAGGTGAGCGGGCATGTTCAGGCGGCGCCGGAGCGGGGAGCCGGACCAGGCGGCCGAGGTCGACCAGGCCGAGGGGCCGGATTACCCGGATCTAGGGCTCGAGCCGGACGGCGGCGAGTCGGCGCAGCCCGCGGACTACCGCGGCGACGCCGGGCCGTGGGACGTGGAAGAGCTTGACCGCCCCCGGGCGGGTCGGATCGATCTCGGCTCGCTGCTGGTGCCCGCGGCCGACGGCACGGAGCTGCAGGTCGAGGTGGTCGACCAACGGATCGTCTCGGCCACCACGCTGTTCGGCCAGTCCCAGCTGAAGTTGCAGGCGTTCGCCGCACCTCGGCACGAGGGGATCTGGGACGAGATTCGCGGCGAGATCAAGGGCAACATCTCCAAGCAGGGCGGCACCGTCGACGAGGTGGACGGACCGTTCGGCCCCGAGCTGCGCGCCAGAGTGCCGGTGCGGACGTCGGACGGCAAGTCGGCGGTCCAGGTCGTCCGGTTCTTCGGCGTCGACGGGCCGCGCTGGTTTCTGCACGCCACCCTGACCGGACCGGCGGCGACCGAGCCGGGCTCGGCCGGCCCGGTCGAAGCTCTGCTCAGGGATGTGGTAGTGGTCAGGGGTGGCGATCCGATGCCGCCGCGGGAGCTGATCCCGATGCGGTTCCCGGACGACGCCGAGGTGGAGGACGCCCCCGACGAGGAGGCCGAGCATGGCGGTCGCGGGCCCCTCGATCCGTTCCGGCGCGGTCCTGAGATCACCGAGGTGCGCTGACCCGGCGACGGCTAGGCTCCGGGTATGAGCTCTCCGCCGGCGGCCCGCTCCGGTGGTTTGCGGGGCATGCTGCGCCGGCTCACCACCAGCGAGCACGACCTGCACGCCGAGGAGCTCAGGCACGACACGCTGGAGGCCGGGGCGACCCCCATCGCCGAGGCCGACGACCGGAGCATGGCCAAGGTTGGCGGGGTGCTGCAAACCGTGACGCTGCGGCCCAGAGCCGGAGTGCCGGCGTTGCTGGCCGAGCTCTACGACGGCTCGGGCACGCTGCAGCTGATCTGGCTCGGCCGCCGGCAGATCGCCGGCATCGAGCCCGGCCGTTCGCTTGTGGCCGAGGGTCGGGTTACCGTGCAGCAGGGTCGGCGGACCATGTTCAATCCCAGATACCAGCTGCGGCCACCGAGTTCGTAGCCGGTACCTGGCACACCGAGATCGCGATAACGGGACGGCAGGATGGCCAGAACAGACATGAGTGGGCAGCAGACCATGCCAGCGGGTTCGGGCCACCGCGCGCCCGACCCCGGCGGCCCGCCCGTGATCGGCGAGGACACGGTTGAAGCGGTGATCCGCTCCCAGCTGTCCAAGGCGCTCGGCGGCAAGCGCGGCATGATCGAGGCGGCGCTGCCCACGCTGGCCTTCGTCTACGTATTCCTGGCGACCGAGCAGCTGCGCACCGCGCTGATCGTCGGCGGCGCCCTGGCCGGCGTGCTGCTGGCGGTCCGGCTGCTGCAGCGGCAGACCCCGCAGTTCGTGTTGAACAGCCTGTTCGGCTTCGCGATCGCGGCCGCGTTCGTGCTGCGGACCGGGCGCGCCGAGGACATCTTCCTACCGGGGATGATCTACAACGCGGTGGTGGGGGCGCTGCTGATCTTCTCGATCCTGGTCAGGTGGCCGTTCATCGGGCTGCTGATCGGGTCGGTCACCGGTGATCTGTCCGGATGGCGGCGGGATCGCGGCGTGCTGCGCCTGTGTACGAGGCTGACCTGGCTGTTCGTGTTGCCCAACCTGATCCGGCTGGCCATCCAGGTGCCGTTCTACCTGGCCGGCAACCTGGCCGCGCTGGCCGCGGCGAAGATCGTGTTGGGCTGGCCGCTGGCGCTGGCCGCGTTCGCCGCGATGCTCTGGGTGCTGGCCCGCGGACGCACCCCGCTGAGCCCGGCCGCGCCGACCGGCACGGCCT
>JAKEEW010000070.1 GCA_022616375.1 Sporichthyaceae bacterium | reverse complement strand
TGAACAGCCCAGTGCCTGCGCCCCCGACGGCGCCCCGCCGCCCCACCGTCCGCGATCTTCACAGCGATCCAGTGGTCGACGACTACGCCTGGATGCGATCTTCCGGTGGCTCGGAGCTGATCGAGTACCTCGCGGCCGAGCAGGCCTACTACGACGCCGCCACCGCACACACCGCCGAGCTGCAGGCCGAGTTGTTCCGAGAGATGGCGGCTCGGATGCCAGGGAGCGAAGAGTCGGCTAGATGGCGCCATGGGCCGTTTGTCTACTACAGCCGAACCGTCGAGGGGAAGGAATACGAGCAGTTTCTTCGCGCTCCGACCGAAGAACTTCCGGGCAAGGTCGTGCTCGATGTGAACGAACTTGCGTTCGGATCGACCTACGCCGAACTTGGAGTCCGCTCGGTCAGCCCGGACGGGCGGCTGCTCGCCCACTCCCATGATCTGATCGGCGACGAGGTCTACCAGCTCAGGTTCCGTGATCTCGACACCGGGCGCGACCTCCCCGACCGGATCGAGCACACCTACTACAGCGGCGCCTGGAGCGCAGACTCGCGGCACTTCTTCTACACGATCCACGACTCCCGGTATCGGCCTTACCAGGTCTGGCGGCACGAGATCGGCACCGAGACCGGCGCCGACCAGCTGGTCTACCAGGAGGACGACGTCCAGTACGACGTCAAGGTGCGAGCCACCCGCAGCGGCGAGTGGATTGTGATCACCACCGAGTGCCGGGACACCACCGAGGAGCTGCTGATCGATGCGGTCAAGCCGACCGATCCGCCCAGGGTGGTCCAGCCGCGCCGGAAGGGTCACGAGTACTCCGTGGACCACGGCACCGGACCGGGCGGGGGCCAGCTGTTCATCCTCAGCAATGACGAGGCGCCCGAGTTCCGGATCATGACCGCACCGGTGCACACGCCCGGCCAGGAGAGCTGGTCCGAGCTGCTCGGTGCCGACCCCGCCGAGCGGCGGTGCACGGTGAACGTGTTCGCCGGCCACGTGGTGATCGAGATCCGCCGTGACTTCCGGACCGGGCTACGGGTGATCGACCGGGCCACCGGAGCGATCAGCGAGGTCTGGCCGCAGGCCGCCACCACCACGCTCAAGCTCGGCACCAACGAGGAGTACCGGGTCGGCTTCGCCACCGTCTACACCGGCTCGCTGATCGATCCGCCGGCCTGGCACGACGTCGACCTGAGCACCGGCAGCTGGACGCTGCGCAAGCGCAAGGAGGTGCCCGGCTACGACCCGACCCGCTACCGCACCACCCGGGTCGACGCCACCGCAGCCGACGGGACGATCGTGCCGATCACGATCGCCTACCGGGCCGACAGCGAGCCGGACGGCAGCCATCCGTGCCTGCTGTACGGCTACGGCTCCTACGAGTCCTCGCTGTTCCCCGGGTTCGACGCGTACTACCGCGACTCGCTTCCCAGCCTGCTGGACCGCGGTTGGGTATTCGGCGCCGCGCATATCAGGGGCGGTGGCGAGGGCGGCCGGCGCTGGTGGAACGAGGGTCACTTGGCGGCCAAGCGCAACAGCTTCACCGACTTCATCGACTGTGCGGCCGCGCTGGAGAAGGCTGGGTGGGCCGCGTCCGGCCGGATCGTGACTCGCGGGTTGTCCGCGGGTGGGTTGCTGCAGGGCGCGGTGTACTCGATGGACCCCGGCCGGTGGGCCGCGGTGATCGCCGAAGTGCCGTTCGTGGACGTGGTCAACTCGATGCTCGACGAGGACCTGCCGCTGACCGCCAACGAATGGGACGAGTGGGGCGACCCGCGGATCGCCGAGCAGTACGGCTGGCTGCGGGCCTACTCCCCCTACGAGAACCTGCCGGATGCGGCCAACCGGGCCCCGCTGCTGGCCACCGGGGCGGTGCAGGATCCGCGGGTTGGCGTGCACGAGCCGGCCAAGTGGGTGGCGAAGCTGCGGGCGACCGACGGCGATGCCGGCTCGCGCGTCCTGCTCCGGTGCGAGCTCGGCTCCGGCGCGCACTCCGGACCGTCGGGCCGGTACGACCATCTGCGCTACGAGGCCGAGATCATCGCGTTCGCGCTGGATTCAGCCGGCTAGAACGTGGTTGCCGGGTTGTCTGCGATGGCTCGCCCCGCCATACAGTGCGTAATGATCGAGTAGGACCGCGGCGAAGTAAGCTCGTCGGCGTGGCACAGCTGCGACTCGCACTCGCTCAGGTAAACCCGACGGTTGGCGACATCGACGGCAACGTCGAACTGGTCGTGCAATGGAGCCGACGTGCCGCCGAGGCCGGCGCGCACCTGGTCGCGTTCCCGGAGATGGTGCTGACCGGGTATCCGGTTGAGGATCTTGCGCTACGGCACTCGTTCGTCGCCGCGTCCCGGCAGGCACTCGAGGCGCTGCCGGCGCGCCTGGCCGCCGAGGGTCTTGGTGACCTCGCGGTGGTAGTCGGATACCTGGACGACCGACCCGACCGCGGGTCGGCCGCGGCAGCGTCGAGCAGCAAACCGAGCGACGCCGGGGCCTGGCTGCACCACGGCCGGGTGGTGGCTAGGGCCACCAAGCACCACTTGCCGAACTACGGCGTGTTCGACGAGCACCGCCATTTCGTGCCTGGCTCGACGCTGTCGATCACCCGGTTGCACGGGATCGATGTGGCGCTGACCATCTGCGAGGACATCTGGCAGGACGGCGGGCCGGTGGCGGTCACCAGCGCGGCCGG
>JAKEEW010000495.1 GCA_022616375.1 Sporichthyaceae bacterium | reverse complement strand
CCGTGGCCGGATCGGTCGGAGTCTGCTCCGTGGCCGGATCGGTCGGAGTCTGCTCCGTGGCCGGATCGGTCGGAGTCTGCTCCGTGGCCGGATCGGTCGGAGTCTGCTCCGTGGCCGGGTCGGTCGGAGTCTCCTCCGTGGCCGGATCGGTCGGAGTCTGCTCCGTGGCCGGATCGGTCGGAGTCTCCTCCGTGGCCGGATCGGTCGGAGTCTCCTCCGTGGCCGGATCGGTCGGAGTCTCCTCCGTCGCCGGGTCCGTCGGCGGCTGCGTGGGTGCGTCGCACTCGACCCAGAACACCTTGTGCTTGGCGCTGCCGTGCTCGCCCTCGAAGGTCCAGGTCAGCTTGTAGTGGCCAGCCGGCAGCTGCGGCGTTACGAGCTGGCTTCCGGTGCCGTCAACCAGCGTGATCGCACCCTCGGCGGCCAGGTCGTTGCCGGTCGGCGGGTGCTCGTGGATCTGCCAGGAAACCTCTTGCAGATCGTCGAAGTTGAAAGCGGTCAGTCGCGGGTGGCAGACGTGCGGCTCGTTGCGCGGGTCGTCATCCGGAGTCGCACCATCCTCGTGGATCTTGACGGTGCCGTTGTCTCCTGGTGCGCCCGGCCCGTTGTTTCCACCGTTCCCGCCCGGGGCAGCGGTCGCGCCGCCGGCCCAGATCAGCGTGAAGCCGGCGATCATCAGCGCAGCGCCGCCGGAGCGCAGGATGACCTTCGGATCCAGACCTAACATGCGCAACCCCCACGGAAGCCGTTTCCACCCAAAATCACGGAAAGCCACCCGGCCGGGCGGGTGACTTTCTCCGTTCGAGGGCGAGCCTAGGTCCTGGCCGGCTGCCAAGTGGGCGATTCGAGATTGCGATCCGATCACGGACCAGCGCTGATCGCATCGGGTAGCGTGCCACGGATGACCTCGGTGCCGGAGCCTGGCCGGCGGAGTCGCGCCCGGCGCTCGGTGCTCGCGGGTGCGGCCGGATTGCTGCTGGTCACGGCCTGCGCGAGCGGTTCGGGGTCCGGCCAACCGGTATCCCGGCCGACCGGTCCGACGCCGATGCCGATGCCGACTACCCCACCTGCCAGTTCGCCTGCTCCGTCGAGCCCAACCCCGGCGCCCACCCTGGCGAGCCCGACCCAGCCCCAGACGCCGCTCGCCGGCGCGGTGATCGTGCTCGACCCGGGGCACAACGGCAGCAACGCCGATCACCTGGATGAGATCAACAAGCTGGTGGACGCCGGCGGCTTCAAGAAACCGTGCAACAACGTCGGCACCGGCACCGCCAGCGGTTACCTCGAGTCAGCGTTTAACTGGGACCTCGCCAAGCTGCTCGCCACCAGGCTGCGCACACACGGCGCCACGGTGATCCTCACCCGGAAGTCCAACGACGGCTGGGGTCCGTGCATCGACGAGCGCGGGCAGATCGCCGCGCGCAACGACGCCGATCTGCTGCTGTCCATCCACGCGGACGGCTCGAGCGCAGGGAACCGAGGCTTCCACCTGATCTCGCCTGCGTCACTGACCGGATACACCGGGCGCACCGCGGCGCCGTCCCGGCGGGCGGCCGTGGACATCCGCGACGCCTTGGTCGCCGCGGGCCTGCGCCCGGCCAACTACGCCGGATCGAAGGGCCTGATCGTGCGCTCCGACCTGGGCACGCTCAACCGGGCCGAAACTCCGGCCGTCATGGTCGAGTGCGGCAACATGCTCAACGCCGGCGACGCCGCGCTGATGACCAGCCGCGCCGGTCGATCGAAGCTCGCGGCTGCGCTCGCCGACGGGATCGCGCGCTACCTCACCTAGACCGTGGCTGACCTAGGGAGTGGCTCCCAAGTCTTCGGTGGCGCGGATCGTCGCCCAGGCGACGACCGGCTGCGTTGTCGTCGTCATAGCTCCACTATCGACTCCTCCTTCGCCTTGCCGGACGCCGTGTGGATCGCCGCCCGCATCCACCAAGACTTGGGAGACACACCCTAGACGTGCCGCCGGGACTGGACGATCCGGAACCGGCCGGCCACGAACGCGCCGTCGGTCAGCGCGGCGTTGCAGGCCGGGTTGGCGCCGGTGCCGTGGAAGTCGGAGAACGCGGCCGACTGGTTCACGAACACCCCGCCATTCAAGTTGCAGGACAGCGCGACCCCGACGTCGATCGCGGCATCCTCCGCCGCCTCCAACACTGGCTCCCGCGTTGAGTACACAGAGGCGGTCAGCGCCCCGTGCGTGCCCACCGTCCGGCGGAAGATCTCCAGACTCTGCTCGGTCGAGTCGGTCGCGATCACGAACGAGATCGGGCCGAAGTGCTCACCCGCGTAGACCTCCTCGTCCTTGGCGTCCAGCGCGACCAGCAACGGGGTGCGGACCACCGCGTCCGGGAAAGACGGGTGGGTCAGCGTCGCGGACGGCCGGACCACCGAGCCCAGGCCTTCGGCGTGGGCCAGCCGATCCAGCACGCCCTGGTTGACGATCGCGCCGAGCAGCTCGACCGCCCGGGCCTCGTCGCCGGTGAGGTTGTCGACCGCTACGGAGATGCCGGCGGCTACCTCGTCGAACGACTTGTGCCCGTCGTCGGTCTGGATCCCGTCCCGCGGCACCAGGAAGTTCTGCGGCGTGGTGCACATCTGGCCGGAGTACAGCACCAGCGAGAACGCGATGTTGCCGAGCATGCCGCGCCAGTCGTCGGTGGAGTCCACGACGACCGTGTTGACGCCGGCCTTCTCGGTGTAGACCTGCGCCTGCCTGGCGTGCTGCTCCAGCCAGTTGCCGTACTGCGACGAGCCGGTGAAATCTACGATCTTGACATCGTGGTGGGTGGCCAGCACGGTCGCCAGACCCTCGCCGTCCGCCTCGGCGGCCAGGCACATCAGGTTCGGGTCGAAGCCGGACTCGGCCAGGACCTCGCGGCCGACCGCGACCGTGATGGCCAGCGGCAGCACCGCCCGCGGGTGCGGCTTGACCACCACCGGGTTACCGGTGACCAGGCTGGCGAACAGTCCCGGGTAGCTGTTCCAGGTCGGGAACGTGTTGCAGCCGATGACCAGGGCGATCCCGCGCGGCACCGGGTGGAAGGTCTTGGTCATCTTGAGCGGGTCGCGCTTGCCCTGCGGCTTCTCCCAGTACGCCGAGCCGGCGTGCCTGGTCATCTCGGCGTAGCCGTAGGCGATCGCTTCGAGCGCGCGGTCCTGCGCGTGGGTCCCGCCGGCCTGGAACGACATCACGAACGCCTGCCCGGAGGTGTGCATGATCGCGTTGGCCAGCTCGAAGCTGCGCTTGTTCAGCCGGTCCACGATCTCGATACAGACCGCGGCCCTGGTCTCCGGCCCGGCATCCCGCCAGGCCGGCAGCGCCGCTTTCATCGCGGCCAGCAGCGCGTCCACCTCGGGATGCGGGTAGGTCACGCCGAGCTTGGGCCCGAACGGTGACCGCTCGCTGCCCACCCAGCCGTCGGTGCTTGGCTGGTCGATCGGGAACGGCTTGCCGAGGTAGGCCTGGTACGCCTCCAGCCCCTCGGCCGCGGCGGTCTCGCCGTATACCTTCGGGCTCGGCGACTCCGGGTAGGCCGACCAGTAGCCGCGCTGGGCGGCGGCGGCGACCGCCGCCTCGAGGGTGGGCCGGTGCCGCTCCACAAGGTCAGCAACGGTGGATTGGGCCATGAGGTAACCGCTCCTCGATCCGCGGGTATTGGTCGAAGTCATTATGGACACGGTGACAAGGAGGTGGCGATGGGGCAGGTACTGACAGCCGGTACGCCGATCGCGGTGATCGGCGCCGGGACCATGGGTGCCGGGATCGCCCAGGTCGCCGCGCTCGCCGGGCACCCGGTCCTGCTCTACGACACCGACTCGGACCGGCTCCAGGCGGCGGTCTCCGGCCTGCACGCGCAGCTGGGGAAGCTGGCCGAGCGGGGCAAGCTCGGCCCGGAGCAGGCCGCGGCCGCAGCCGAGCGGATCGGCACCGCGCGCGATCTCGGCGAGCTCGCCCCGGCCGGGCTGGTGATCGAGGCGATCGTCGAGCTGCTGACGGCCAAACGAGACCTGCTGTCGGCCCTGGAGGACGTGGTCAAGCCGGAGGCCGTGCTGGCCAGCAACACCTCGTCGCTGTCGATCGATGCGATGGCGGCCGGGTTGCGGGTGCCCGGCCGGGTAGTCGGCATGCACTTCTTCAACCCGGCTCCGGTGATGCGGCTGGTGGAGGTGGTGCACGGCGAGCTCACCGACCCCGCCGTGGTGGCCGCCGTGCACGAGCTGGCCGGCTCCTGGGGGAAGATCGCGGTAAGGGTGGCCAGCAGCCCCGGGTTCATCGTCAACCGGGTGGCCCGGCCGTTCTACGGCGAGGCGCACCGGCTGGTCGAGGAGGGTGCCGCCGATCCGGCCACGATCGACGCGGTGCTGCGGGAGGCCGGCGGCTTCCGGATGGGGCCGTTCGAGCTCACCGACCTGATCGGGCAGGACGTCAACCTGGCGGTGTGCACCTCGGTGTGGGTAGCCACCCACTTCGACCCGCGCTACACCCCGTCCGGCTGGCAGCGTGGGCTGGTCGAGGCCGGCCGGCTCGGCCGCAAGACCGGGCGCGGGGTGTACGGCTACGACGGTGGCGCCAAGCCGGAACCCTCCACCGCTCCCCGGGCCGCGGTTCCCGCGCACGTCAGCGCCGGAGTCGGACTTGGTCCGCTGGAACCGCTGGTGGCCAGGGCAGCGGCGGCCGGGATCCAGGTGGAGCCCGGCGGCCTGCCGGGCGAGCTACTGTTCCCGCGGGCCAGAGCCGCCCTGACCACCGGGGCGCTGGCCGGTGAGGCGGCCGGTGGGCTCCCGCTGGTGAGCCTCGATCTCGCCATGGACTACCGCACCGCGACCCGGATCGCGGTGGCGGCCGGCAGCGGTTGCCCGCCCGAGGCGCTGGCCGAGGTGGTCGGATTTCTGCAGGCGGCCGGGCTGGCGGTGACCGTGGTCGCGGACACACCGGGACTGGTCGTGATGCGCACGGTCGCCCGGCTCGCGAACGAGGCCGCCGACCTGGCGGGGCGCGGTGTGGCCGAGGCCGCGGACATCGACCTGGCCATGCGGCACGGCGCGAACTACCCGATCGGTCCGCTGGAGTGGGCCGACCGGATCGGGACCGAGCGGATCCGCCAGGTGCTGGACGCGATGGAGGACCGCTACCGTGACGGTCGCTACCGCCCGAGCCTGGCGCTACGCCGGCTGAGCGGTCGAAGCCCGCGAGGCGAGGAGACCGGCCGATGACTCCCGAGGACATCGCTCGCGCGGCCGCGGCCGCCATGTATGCCGGGGACCTGGCCTCGCAGCGGCTCGGGATCGAGATCACCGAGATCGGCCCGGGCCGGGCCACCGCCGTGATGCGGGTGACCAACACGATGATCAACGGCCACGACGTCGCGCATGGCGGCTACGTGTTCCTGGTCGCGGACACCGCGTTCGCGTTTGCCTGCAACTCCTACGGCGACAACACGCTGGCCGCCGGAGCCGAGATCAGCTTCGTCGCGCCGGT
>JAKEEW010000494.1 GCA_022616375.1 Sporichthyaceae bacterium | reverse complement strand
TGCAGCGTCGCGTCGGGCCACAGCGCCTCCATGATGTCGTTAAGCGCCGCCCCGTCCCGATGCAACGCCAGGTACACCAGCAGCTCCACCGCCTTGGCGCGCAGCCCACCGACCGGCTGCCCATCGCGGCCGATGATCGCCGGCACACCAAGCACGCGCACGGACACCCTGGGCGCCGCCGGGTCGACGGCGGGGGCGGTGGCCGGCTCTGGGCGGGTGTCCGCCGGGTGGGGCGGCCCGGCCCGGTCCGGGTCCGCCGCATGCTGGGGAATGCCGCGGTCGGTGTCGCCCACCGCTGCGGCGTGCCTGGCCACGATCCCGGGGTCGGGCGCCGGGTGCCCGGTCGCTGCGTTGGGCGGCTGCCCGGTGTCGGCCTCGCGAACAACCTCGAGCATCTGCAGCGCGGTCGACTGGTCGAGCACCGCCACGCGCAGGCTGCCGGCGGCGGTGGTGCCGTCCGGATTCACCGTGACGGTGGCCCCGGCCGGGAACTCGCCGAGCACGACGATGCGGATATCCAGGACCCGACCCAAGGTGATCGCGGTGGCCAGCCGGGCCTGCTCGGCAGGCTCCGGCGGGTCGGTGATCAGCAGGATCTGCGGGACCGGTTCGGACAGCGGGCTGGCGCGGCGCATCGCCGCGACATCGTCGGCCTCGAGGTCGGTGAGCAGCCGGCGGCGGTGCAGGACCTGCTCCTCGAGCTGGTTGAGCGCATGGCCCAGCCCGGCGGTGACACTCAGCCGCGGAATCGTGCCCTGGATGTCGACGGCCGGCACGCCGAGCAGGGTCGCCAGGGTCGCTGCGGGGATGATGACCTGGGTGTGGGCGTCGGGATCGTTCACGCTGCCGGCCGCCAGACCGGCCACCAGCAGAGCCCGCGCGGCGTCAGCAGCGCCGGGCCCGGTGAACGCGACCGAGCCGGCCGAGTCGAGCAGGCCATGGATCCCGGCCAGCTCGGCTCCCGTGGGGCCCATCGGCGGCAGCTCGGGTTGTGGGTTGCTGTGCAGGTACTCGCGAACGGTCGGCCCGGGATCCGGTGGCCGCAGCAGCTCCGGGCTCGTTCGCCGAACCTCGCGGCGCAGCCGGTCGATCACCGGCGGCAGCGGGGCAAGATCCGCATCGTCGCGGCCCAGGTCATCCACCGACCGCACCCGGTGCCGGAACCGGCGCTGCAGCCACACCCGTGTCGCGGCGGCGACCAGTGCCGCAGCGAACGCTACCCCGACCCATCCTCCGGGGACCGCGACCCCGTCCGGGTCGGTGGCCGGCCGGTCGTTCGGATCGCGGTCCGGCGCAGGATCCGGCTCGTGCCGGGGGCTGCCGCCGGGTGTCGACCCTGAAGCGCGTGGGCCGGTCGTTGCGGTTGGCATCGCGCTGGATGGGTCCGGCGTGACACCGTCGGGTTCCAGGCCGGGCACCGGTTGGGACGCCGGCGGGGGCGGCTGTGCTTCGGCCGGGGCTGGTGGCGGGGTGAGCATGGCGGGCAGCTCGAGTGTCCACCCGGGCACGATCAGATCGGGGTCCGTTAGTCGCCGCCCGTCGGGCTGGGTCCGGCCGGCGTTGGCCTGGTAGATGAGCCGGTGCATGCCTGTGTCGCCGTAATGCTGTCGGGCGATCTCAGTCAGGGTCTGCCCGGGTCCGACCACGACGGTGGTCCCGCCGTGCACGGGCAGCAGTCCCGGGGCGGGTGTGAACCCGTCGGTCGGGATGGCCAGCACCCAGCCGGGGTGGATCATGGTGGCGGTGGTGAGCCGGCGCCCGTCGGGTTGGATACGGCCGGCGTTGAGGTCGAGGATCTCCCGGTAACGACGGCCGTCGCCGAGGCACCGTTCGGCGATCTCCCACAGGGTGTCGCGGTGTTCGACCCGCCACAGCCGGCACGGCACCGGCCCAGCGCCGACCGATCGTGCCGGTGTTGCGCTGCCGGTGTCGACGGTCGGC
>JAKEEW010000493.1 GCA_022616375.1 Sporichthyaceae bacterium | reverse complement strand
GACGCCGACTTCGCGCTGGCGGTCGGCAATGCCGACCTTGAGCCGCTGGGTACGCTGCCGCCGAACGGCCGGCCCCGGGTGGCGGTCTCGATGGGCACCACCACGCTGGAGATGTTCGGTCTCGGCTCGCTCGCGTCGGTCGTCGAGGCGGCCGCAGGCGTGGACGCCGACTTCGCGCTGGCGGTCGGCAATGCCGACCTTGAGCCGCTGGGTACGCTGCCGCCGAACGTCCGGCCCGTCGGCTGGTTCCCGCTTGCCACGTTGCTGCGAACCTGCACCGCGCTCATCCATCACGGCGGAGGCGGCTGCATGCTCAATGCGGTCGCCGCAGATGTCCCGCAGCTCATCGCGCACGACCCGGCCGACCTGATCCACCACATTGACTTCGCCGTCGTCCGGGAGCGCGGGATCGGGCTGGTCGCCCCAGCCGACCAGGTCGACTCGGCGATGATCGAGAAACTGCTTCTTGACGAAGCCATCCGCCACGCCACGCATGAGGTGCACGTCGAGAACGTGTCGCTGCCCTCACCGGCGGCAACCGTCCGGTCCATACTGGAGCTAGTGGGAAGGCACCCTCAGACCCCACCGCCGCACGGATGATCTCGCAGCGGTGGGGTTCGACCTGGTGGCAGATCCGGGACACTCTAACCCTCAGAGGAGGATCTGTTGATCAATATCTTTCAGCCCTCGCTCGGTGAGCTGGAACTGGCCGCGGTCCGCCAGGTCTTCACCAGTAACTGGCTGGGCCGTGGTGCCCGGGTAGCCGAGTTCGAGCGGGCGTTCGCGCACCATCTCGGGGTGGGCCCGCACCTGCTGACGTCGACCAACTCGTGCACCGAGGCGACTTTCCTGGCCATGGAGCTCGCCGACATTGGACCGGGGGCAGAGGTGGTACTGCCGACCATCAGCTTTGTCGGCGGCGCCAACGCGGTGGCGGCCAGGGGGGCCCGGCCAGTCTTCTGTGACGTGGGCTCACGGACGCTCAACCCGTCGGTCACCGATGTGGAGGCGGCACTGACCCCACGAACCAAGGCCGTACTGCTGTTGCACTACGGTGGCTACCCCGGTGACGTAGCACAGAT
>JAKEEW010000492.1 GCA_022616375.1 Sporichthyaceae bacterium | reverse complement strand
CCTTCTCCAGGGCGACGGCGACCTCGTAGCGCGGCGCGCCGAGCTCCTTCGCGGTGCGCCGCAGCACCCGGGCCCGCGGATCCTCGGCCCGGTAGACCCGGTGCCCGAAGCCCATCAGCCGGTCGCCCGAGTCAAGCACGCGTTTGACGTAGCCGGCCGCGTCGCCGGTCTTCTCTACCTCCTCGAGCATGTGCAGCACCCGGGACGGTGCGCCGCCGTGCAGCGGCCCGGACATCGCGCCGACCGCGGCGGACAGGCAGGCCGGGACGTCCGCCCCGGTCGAGGCCACCACCCGGGCGGTGAACGTGGACGCGTTCATGCCGTGCTCGGCGGCTGAGGTCCAGTAGGCGTCGACCGCCTGGACGTGCTTGGGATCGGGCTCGCCCCGCCAGCGCCGCATGAACCGCTCGACGATCGTGGTGGCCTTGTCGATCTCCCGCTGCGGCACCATCGGCAGGCCGGTGCCGCGGGCCGACTGGGCGACGTAGGACAGCACCATGACTGCGGTCCTGGCCAGGTCGTCGCGGGCCTGCTCGTCGTCGATGTCGTAGAGCGGCCGCAGCCCCCAGGCCGGCGCCAGCATCGCGATCGCGCTCTGCACGTCCACCCGGACATCGCCGGAATGCACCGGCAGCGGGAACGGTTCGGCCGGTGGCAGGCCAGGATTGAACCTGTTGTCGACCAGCAGACCCCACACGTTGCCGAAGGACACCCGCCCGACAAGATCCTCGATATCGACGCCGCGATATCGCAGCGATCCGCCTTCCTTGTCCGGCTCGGCGATCTCGGTCTCGAAGGCGATCACTCCTTCGAGTCCGGGCTTGAAATCGGACTCCGTCATTGCGGATGCTCCTTTGCCTAACGCCGCTCGGGCCAGCCTTAGCCTGCCACCCTAGAGAAGGGAGTCTCGTGGAGCCGGACCGATTGGCGGCAATGCGTGCTTCATACCAGCGTGCCGGACTCGACCTTGCCGATCTTGACCCGGATCCGCTGGTCCAGTTCGCCCGCTGGCTGTCGGCCGCGGCCGAGCTGCCCGAGCCCAACGCCATGATCCTGGCCACCGCGGATGCGGCCGGCCGGCCGAGCGCGCGGACCGTGCTGCTCAAGGGGTATGGGCCGGACGGCCTGCTGTTCTTCACCAACCACGGCTCGCGCAAGGCCGCGGAGATCGCGGCCAACCCGTACGCCACACTGCTGTTCCCCTGGCACCCGATCGGCCGGCAGGTGATTGCGTCCGGACCGGTCTCGAGGATCAGCGACGCCGAGTCCGCGGCCTACTTCGCCACCCGACCGTACGACTCGCAGATCGGCGCCTGGGCCTCCAGGCAGTCCAGCGTGGTGGCTTCACGGGCCGAGCTCGACCAGCGCTACCGGGAGCTGGTGCAGCGCTGGCCAGCCGGCGGTGCGGTGCCCGCGCCGCAGTTCTGGGGCGGCTACCGGCTGGCCCCGGAGACGGTGGAGTTCTGGCAGGGTCGGGCCGGCCGGCTGCACGACCGGCTGCGTTACCGGCGATCCGAGCCGGACCGGGAGTGGATCATCGAGCGGCTCGCTCCGTGAGCGCCGGTTCCGACGATCCCGCCCAGACCGCGGAGGTAACCGGCCCCGGCCGCCCGCGTTTCCTGGTCGACTTGCGGCCGTTGCAGGTGGCCCCGGCCTACCGCCGGCTGTGGATCGGCTCGACCGTGTCGTTCCTCGGCGCCCAGATGACCGGCGTCGCGGTGGCGATCCAGGTCTATGTGCTGACCCGCTCCAGCTTCGCGGTCGGCGCGATCGGCATCTGCATGCTGGTGCCGATGATCGTGTTCGGTCTGTACGGCGGTGCGATCGCGGACGTGATGGATCGGCGCCGGGTGGCGCTGATGTCCTCGACCGGCCTGGCGATCACTAGCGTGGTGCTGGCCGTGCAGGCCTTCGCCGGGGCCCGGATGCTGTGGCTGTTGTACGTCTGCGTGGCGCTGCAGGGCGCGCTGACCGCGATCAACAACCCGACCCGGATGGCGATGATCCCGCGGCTGCTGCTGCGCGAGCTGCTCACCTCGGCGAATGCGCTTGGCCAGCTCGGCCACAACCTCGGCTTCACGCTCGGGCCGCTACTGGCCGGCGTGGTGATCGGCTGGCTCGGCCTGCAGGCCGCCTACACGCTGGACGCGATCGGCTTCGGGGTTGCGCTCTACACGCTCTACCGGCTGCCGCCGATGCCGGTGGCCGGGGACGGTCGCGCGCCTGGGCTGGCCTCGGTGCTCGAGGGGCTGCGGTTCCTGCGCACCCGTAAGAACGTGCTGATGACCTTCCTTGCCGACATGTGCGCGATGGTGCTGGCCCAGCCGCGGGCACTGTTCCCCGCGGTGGCCGGTGGGTTCTACGGCGGGGGCACCCGGACCGTGGGGTTGCTGGCCGCGGCACCAGCATTCGGCGCGGTGGCCGCTGCGCTGGTGTCCGGCTGGACCGCACGGGTGCGCCGGCAAGGGCTTGCGGTGCTGGTCGCGGTCACCGTATGGGGTGCCGCAATCGCCCTGTTCGGGTTGAGCACCGCCTTGTGGATCGGCGTGCTGTGCCTGGCCGTCGCCGGCTGGGCGGACATGGTCAGTGCGGTGTTCCGGAACACGATCCTGCAGGTGGCCACGCCAGACGCGCTGCTCGGTCGGCTGCAAGGCGTGTTCATCGTGGTGGTCGCGGGCGGGCCGCGCCTGGGCGACTTCACCGCGGGAACCGTGGCGACGCTGACCTCGGAGCGGGTCGCGATCGTGTCCGGTGGGATCGCCTGCATCACCGTGCTGTGGCTGCTCGCGGTCCGGTTCCCGGGCTTCGCCAGGTACGACGCGCGGCACCCGCAGCCGTAGCCGCGGCCGGCACACCACTCACCCCACCCCTTTCCAAGATCGCCGTTTTCATGATCCCTTGGAGGTAAACCTGCAGGTCAGCCTCCAGGGAGATCATGAAAACGGCGATCTTGGAAAGGGGTGCTAGGGGAGGGGGACGCGGTGGGCTCAGGCGAGCGCGATCCAGACCGCGTCCGCCTGGCCGAGGATGCGGCCGTCGGCGCCGTATCCGGTCGTGCTGGTGAACGCCTTG
>JAKEEW010000491.1 GCA_022616375.1 Sporichthyaceae bacterium | reverse complement strand
GGTTCGGCGTTTGCCGGGTTCCGGTTTCCGCCCGAGGTGATCGTGCTGGCGGTGCGCTGGTATCTGCGCTTCGGCCTGTCCTACCGGGACCTGGAGGAGTTGCTCGCCGAGCGCGGCATCGACGTTGACCACGTCACCATTCACCGGTGGGTACGGCGGTTCACACCACTGCTGGCCGACGCGGCCCGCTTCGCCCGGCACCGGGTCGGGGATCGCTGGCACGTGGACGAGACCTATGTCAAAGTGTCCGGGCGGTGGGTGTACCTGTATCGAGCGGTGGACCAGTTCGGGCAGGTCATCGACGTGTATGCGTCCGCGCGGCGGGACAGCGAGGCGGCCCGCCGGTTCCTGAGGCAGGCGAGAACCTCGACCGGTGTGACGCCGTCGGAGGTCATCACCGACCGGGCACCCACCTACCCCCGGGTCCTCGACCAGCTGTGGCCGGCGGCGTGGCACCACACCGAGCGATACGCCAACAACCGGATCGAGGCCGACCACGCCCTGCTGAAACGACGGCTGCGTGCGATGCGCGGGATCAAGACCATGACCGGGCTTCGGGTAGTCGCCAGCGGGCACGCGTTCGTGCAGAACCTGCGCCGCGGACACTACGAGATCGCGGCCGACGAACCCGCCCGACGCCGACTCGCTGTCGCATTCGCCGACTTGGCAAGGGCCATCTGACCGCGGCGCGGACGGTTCGCCCGTCCGGCACGTCCAGCGATCGAGCAACGCAACAGACCCCTCTCGCCTGCTGGAAGAACCGGCGAGTCGCCGCCCTGTCCCGGCGGGTAGACGCGAACACGTCGATGACCTGCCCGAACTGGTCCACCGCCCGATACAGATACACCCACCGGCCGGCCACCCGCACACAGGTCTCATCCACGTGCCAACGGTCCCCGACCCGATACCGACCAAACCGGGCCGCGTCAACCAACAGCGGCGCGAAGCGCCGTACCCACCGGTGGATCGTGACATGGTCGACGTCGATGCCACGCTCGGCCAGCAACTCCTCCACATCCCGGTAGGACAGGCCGAACCGCAGGTACCCGCACGCCACGAGGGGGCGGTCGGCTAGGTAACGAGGTGCTCGACGGGGATCTACGTCGGGATGGACAGTGCCTCCCCTAGCTGTTCGACCGCGTCGGCCCACGATGTCGGTGCGGGCGACGGTTGATCAGTCTGCCAGTCGTCGACCGAGTGTACGTCGACGACTGGTGGCCACGGGCGTGACAGTATGCTCACCTCTGTGGCGTCGCCCAGACTGAGCTCCAGTCTGGCGGGCTCGAGCCCGGTCACGTCAACGGCCAACACGTCGCCATGCCGACTTGCTTCAAGACGGACAGTACGCGGTCGTTGCCATAGCCCGGGCCCGACGACAGTTATCTCGCCGCCTTCTCCCAAGGCCGCGATTGCCTCGGCGAGCCGTGGCCGTAGGAGCCGGAGCGCCAACAGAGCGTCGGACCGGTTGGGCCATGCTGTCTGAACGTCGTCGAAGCTGACCAGCGCGCGGCCGGACTCGACGACACTCCAGCTTCGCTCGCCCTCCATAGCGAGCGTCGTCCATCGGTGGGAGCGAACCCTGCCCCTGCGACCGCGGCTCACCATCCATACGATCTGCAGCGATCGTTCAGTTGGTACATCGACCAGGCCCGCCCATACGGTGTAGCGCCGCGTAGAACCGTCGCGTGCGCCGAACCTATACAAGCCGGGACGGGGGTGTGTTGCGCTTCCAATATCGTCGAGGACCATCGACTACGTCCCTACAGTCGGGTGTGCCAACTATCTGGCTATTCTCGTGCACCACCTCAGACAGTCCCATGCCGGCCTGCCACATCGCACGGCAGCACAGGCGACCTTCATCTGGATCGGCAACCAGGGCAGGCGAGTGAAACAGTTCCCAACGCTCGGGCCGCATTTCGCGGCAACGCACGGGACAGTGCAGGCTGCGATCCTCGAAGCCCTGCTCCGAGTAACCTTGCGCCAAACATCTCGGATGCAGTGGTGCGGGTGTCGCCAGCTGCAATGCCGACCATCGAGGTCGAACTTGTTGACCGGGTCGCTGGGATAGGTGTACGCGGTAGCGTTGCCGCCCGGAACTGGGTCGACACTCAAGAAGAGGCTCGATGCTGGGTTGTAGAGCCGTACGCCCATGAGGATGAGCCCGGCTTGGGCGTCGGCGGAGCGTTGCTTAGCGCCGAGCCAGCCGTACCGTGTCGGATTGGTGGCGTTCTCTGCGCGGGGTATGCCGTACTCGGTCTGCTCGAAGTAGGCGGACACGCCGACCGCGCCGGCGTCATCGGACACAGTGGCCGCGATGTCGCCGTGAAGGTTGGTCAGCAGCAGCTCGACCGTGCCGTCGCTGCGCTGGACGGCGCCGAGCTCGCAGCCGAGCGCAGACACGTAACGGGTCCAAGATCCGTCGTGCTCGAGGATCCAGGCCGGGCTGTCGCTGCTGCCGTCGTAGTGGTTGGTGACGGTGCCCGGCCGTGGCCCGCCGACGTCGGTGGCGGTACGGAACCGTCCGGCCGGGTCGAGGGTGAACGTCTTGGTTGCCGCACCTTGGGTAAGGGTGGCGACCAGATCGTTGGCGTGATAGCCGACTGCGAGGTCGAGCGCCCCGGAAACCTGTGATGCAGGCACGGTGAGGGTGCGACCGAGCTGATCGTAGCTGTAGCCGGTGTCGTTGATCCGGTCTGCGGTGTCGTAGCTATGGGTTTCGATGACCGGGGTAGTGGCGGTGGTGCACACCCCATCGCCGCTATCGGCATGGGCTGCCAGCTGTGTGCGGTTGGAGTTGAGGTCGAACGTGTACACCCGAACCGTGCATGAGCCGGCGTAGGTGTCGTCGACCCGTTCGAGCCGCCCGGCCCGATCGTAGGCGTAGGTTTGGGTGCTGCCGCCCGGGCCGGTGGCGTACCGGCTCTGCCCATGCACCGATGGGGTGTTGGTGTACTCCAACCAGGTCACCCCGGACTTTGCGTAGGTGAGCCGGGTCGAGTCGCCGGTGTTGTCGTACCGATAGGTGGCGGTCAGCCCGTTGGGGTAGGTCTGCTGCTCCACCGCTCCCGCGGTGTCGTAGGCGCCGGTGAACACGTCAAGTGCTGTGCCCATTCCGGTGTCCATGGAGGTCAACAGACCGCGGCGCTCCTCCCTGCCCAACGAATCGGTCCCGTCATAGGTGTAGGTGATGGTGCCTTTACCGTCCGAGGCGGTAGCCACCTGCCCGTCGATGGTGTAGGTCGTGGTGGACAGGTTGCCGTCGGCGTCGGTGTAGGAAGTGATCTGGCCCAGGGCGTCGTAGCCGGTGGTGATGGTCCGGGTGCCGTCCGTCTGAGTGGTGGGCAGCCCGGTGCTCGGGTTATAGCCAGCCGTGATGGTCGGCACCGGAGTCGACGGGGCCTCGGCCGTGGTAGTGATCGAGGTCGCGCTGATTTGGCCGGCGCCGTCGTAGTTGATGTCGGTCGTGCGGACTGCGGCGCCGCTGGACGGACGCCGCTCGATGAGGGTGTCGATATCGCCGTACATCGTGTACGTGTAGTTCTTGGTCGAGATCTCCGGTCCCCAGCCGGACTGGGCCTTCGGGTGGATCTTGCAGGGCATCCCGGCCCACTCCGGCTTGTTGCCGCACGACGAGTTGAACGGGTGGGTTCCGGCGGTGAAGTAGACGTAGGTGGTCTTCGCCGGGGTGGAGCCCGACGCGGCCGGCAGTCTGGTCTCTACCGGTCGGCCCGCCTCGTCGAACTGGGTCTTGTACTCGATGTTGGGTTCGGTGCCCGGGAACACCGTCTTGACAATCGTGGGCGTGCGCAGCACCCAGCCAGAGGTCGGCCCGGTCGCGGACGCCCCGTCGATCGGAACGTAGTCGTTGACCGTGATCCGCTGGTCTTCCTCGCCGGCGGCTCCGGACCCATCGACCACGACCGGTTCGGTCGTGGTCGTGGTGAGCAGGTGGTAGACCTGGCTGTCGGGCTTGCCCTGGTCGTAGACGTTGGTGGTGCGGGTCCGCGCCGAGGCCACTAGCCCGGACTGCAGCATGACCGGATGCGTCGGACCGATGACGGTGAGCAAGTCCGCGCCGTCGGTGGTATTGGTACTCACCGTGGCCAGTAGGTCGGCCCGTTCGGCGGACGTGGCCCGTCCCGCCACGTATGGGTCGGTAGACGCCGTCGGAGTCAGTGCTTGGGCGCGGTTACCGGCGTCGAGCTCCCACGCGGTGTTGCCGAACGCATCCCAGCGAGTCGCTTCGACCAGCCAGGCCCCGGCGCCGAAGCTGGCGCTGTTCACGCTGCGCCCGTTGACGTCGAGATATGTGAGGTCGGCGTGCTTCCAGTCGGTGCTTGTCGGCTCGTAGACGCCCGTGGTGCCGTTGCGCGGCGGTACGTGCGAGGCCGGGAACACGGCTGCACCAATCCGGGGGAGATCGGAGGCCTGTCCCCAGGCCGCTGCTGCGGCGGCGGACAAGTCGATCGGTGCGCCCGCGCCGGTGATGGGCAGGTTGTAGGCCACCGCCTCGGTGGCGGCGCCGTGCACCGGGTGGGTGCGTGTCACGTGCGCTAGCCGGCCGGAGGTGTCGTAGGCCATGGTCCACCCGTTGAGCCCGGGCGGGGTGAGGGTGGCGATCCGGCCGGCGGTGTCGTACGTGTAACGGGTCTTCAGCGCCGGGCTGATCCGCGGATCCCAGGTCGCGCGCAGCCGGCCTGTGTTGTCGTACAGGTAAGACGCGACCGAGACGGTCCGCATCCCGGGCAGCGCCGGGTCGTAGGCGGTGTAGCTGATCGAGCTGATCTGCCCGAGGTAGTTGCCCCACTGGGCCTCCGCGGTGCCGGTCGCTGTCGTGGACGTCGCATACGTGATGGTGACAGCGCGGCATCCGGCCACCAGCGACCCGGCGGTGCAGGTCACCCCGGCCGGCGCGGGTGCGATGACCGTGGTGACCCGGCCGGAGGCGTCGCGGACGAAGCTGGTCGTGCCCTCGGTGGCGGTCTCCACCACCTGGGTTACCCCCCACTTACCGTTGGCCAGCACCCAGGTGGTAGTCGTCGCATCGGGGTCCCTAAGGGTGAACTGGGTGGCCGAGTCCTTGGTGATCACTGACCCGTCCGCAGCGTCTCCTGCGCCGACGTAGGTTGTCCCCTGCTTGGTGTAGGTGAGGGTCTGCCCGTCTGCGCCGACCAGTAGAACGAATCCCTGCACCGAGTGGTCCTCGAAGGTGTATGAGGCTGCGCCGGCGTCCTCGGGACCGGGCAGCGACGCCGTCCAACCCGGCCCGAACACGCCAGTCGCTGCGGGGGCGAGCGTTGTGTGGGTGCGCCTGACTGTCAGCTCACCGAAGGCTGCATCTGTGTCGGAGACCGAGTAGTCACCGGTGAGCAATGCGACCTGGCCGGGCCCGACGTCGTCGGTGGCATAGGAGGTGCCGAACGCGGTGCGGTCAAGGGTGATTGTCTTGCCGACTGTGCAGAACCCGCCCGGTGTGAAGCATGCCCGGACCTGGACCGCGCCGTCAGACGGGACGGTGGCGGCGACGTCCCAGTCGAGTTGGGCGGAGGTGGCTTGTGGCCAGGAGCTGATTGGGGTGCCGGACCCGGTCGGGTACACCCGCGCGGTCGGGATCACCGTCCACGGGAGCGCGGTGTCTGTGCCGGCCCGGTACTCGTAGGTGACCTGGGTCTGCGGGGACGTGGCGGTGAGGCGTACGGCGGCCTGGGTGCGATCGCCGTCGGCCGGGGAGGTGATATCCCCGCCACCAACGCCGAAGCTGTAGGTCTTAACCGCGGATGCCAACCCGGCCTGGTCGATGGCCTTCACCGACAGGGTGTGCCAGCCCACCGCGGGGTTGATGTTGAACGTACGCGGGTCTCCGCCGGTGCCGTCCGTGTCCCGCCACGAGGTGGCCGGATCGCCATTGAGCCAGTAGTCGTAGCCCCAGCCGTCGGTGCTGGTGGTGTCCACCGTGCAGTTCACGCCGCCACCGACGGGGGCGGTCCACACACCCTGCGTATAGCCGGGGCAGGAGACGGTTGGCGTGACCGGTACCGCGGTGTTCATGGTGAAGGTGGCGTAGCTGGTCCACGCCGAGGAGGTCGTGCCGTCGTTGCCGCGTACTCGCACCCGCAGGTTGGTCTGCCCGGCCAGCGACCCGGTCACCTTCGACGCCGTCGACCCCGAGGCCACGTACCCGGAGAACCCGGTCCACACCACTGCGCCGGCGGTGGTGGACACCTCGAACTCCGCTCGCACGTTCCCCCCGTCCGGGTCGCTTACCTTCGCCGACACTGCTGGGGTGGTGGAGGTCACATACCGCACACCGTTGTTCGGGTTCACGAACTGCGGCGTGATCGCCACCGAGGTCGGAGTGCCCGGGGTGCTGTTGTAGGTCACCGTCAGGTGCGGCTCGTGCGAGTGGTCACCGGAGGAGTACTCGGAGGACCGGTACCGCCGCCAGCTCAACGGGTCAGTTTCGGTCACCGCCGCCAATCGCAGCCCGTAGTTCGCCGAGCCGTCCGCCCACGCCTGCACGATCGCGTCGATGTCGTAGCGCACGTAGTCGGCCGGGCACCCGGAGTTGTACCCGTACGGAGTCTTGATCGTCACCGCGCCGGTCGAGGTGGTCGACGGTTGCGCCGACCATGAGATCGTGGTCGAACTCCAGTCGGTGGTGATCCGCCGCACCTGAACGCCGTCCCCTGCGGTCGAGCAGGTCGAGGAGTAGTAGTTGTACAGCCGCAGCTCGGTGTCGATGATCTGCTTACCAGCAACCGACAACCCGCCGAACTTCAGAAACGACCGTGCCTTCTCCACCCCGTCGTACGAGCCGGCCTTCAACTCCGCCGACGTGTACTGGCTGGACAGGTAGTCGTCGTACTGCACCCAGGTATCCGCCGAGGCGGCCAGCGTCGGGTCGATCGTCACCGGATACGTCGCCGATTCCAGGAACGCCGGATCTGGCGTCAGCACCAGCGCCGAGCCGCCATGACCGCGCTCGATCGCGGTTGTCACTGTCGTTTGGTTGGCCGGGTCCTGCGACAGCGGGTCGATCGTCGCATCCCACATCCGCGGCTCCGGCGCAGAGGACACCAGCTTGCCCGCGCCGTCGCGCAGCTCGAGCCGCCGATCCAACGTCCGCTTCAAATCCAGTCCGGCCAACTGCAAGGGCAGCCGGATCACCAGCGGCCCGGTCGGCCTCTGCCGCAACACCAGCGAATGGCTGAACCCGGTCGGCAACGCCGACACCGCGAGATCCCCACCCGGTACCACATTCCGGTATGTCGCTGTGTTCCCCGAGAGCACCGGAACCGGCAGCGCCGACGGCCATCGCAGTCCGAGCGACCGCTCGCCCTTGCGCAGCCGGGCAAACGGGCCCGATCCGCCCGCGGACAGCTCGAGATCCGCTAACACCGCCTTCGGCCGGATCCGGCGGTTCGCATCCGTGGTCAGTGTCGTGTCGACCGGAACCCATACCCCCGCTGAGTTACGCATCCGTACGGGTGCCGAGAACGCTTCCTCCGTGAACGTGCCATCCGGGTTCGCGAACACCAATGTCGTCTCCGACCGCTCCCCCGACACCTCCACTCGCGAGCCTTGCAGCCGCGCCGCCAACAGCGCCGACACTCGATCCGGACGTTCGCTCACGGGCTCGGCAGGTGACGCGACCACGGGCACGGCAGCTTGTCCGGGCGACTCGCTCCTTGCAGTGGCCGGCTCCTTGCAGTGGCCGGCTCCGCCAGCGATGCAACAAGCAGCACCGATATGGCGGCTGCGACGCGGCCAACGATCCGGGAGCCGGGCCGTGCCGGCCAAGTGACGCGGAAGAGATGTGAGCGGAGGCGCGCATTGGACACGGACGCTCCTGGGCAGACGGCGAGCTTGGGCGGAACATCGATTGGTGCATGTGCGAGCACGCGCACCTGGTGCAGCGAAGCGGGCCGCGGAGTTGTTCGGCACCCGCGAATCTTCGGTAAACAACGGCGCCCCGGCGCGGACAGACCTGTTGACAGCGTGGTTCGGGGGTGCTGTACGGTGCCGGTCACCACGGGGAAAGGACAGCGTCCATGGCTCGCCCAGAACGGCTGCTGGCCGCGGACGCGGCAGCGTTAACCGAGTTCGCCACCGGGCTGCGTGCGCTACGCGAGCAGGCCGGCCGGCCCGGATACCGGACGATGAGCACCGCGGTCGGTGCGTCGGTGTCCACGCTGGCCAATGCCGCCGGCGGTGTGCGGTTACCGACCTTGGCCGCCACCATCGCCTATGTCACCGCCTGCGGGGGTGACGTCGAGGAGTGGACGCAGCGGTGGCGGGAGGTGGCCGCCGAGCTTGCCGAGGGGCGTGGCCACCTAGTGGGCGGCCCGCCTGGCGACGGGCGCGGGCCATATCTTGGGTTAGCGACGTTTCAGCCCGGTGACACCGACCGGTTTTTCGGCCGGGACCGCCTCGTCGGTGAACTGGTTGGCAGGCTAGGTGAGCACCGGTTGGTCGGGGTGATCGGCCCGTCCGGCAGTGGCAAGTCGTCGTTGCTGCGGGCCGGGCTGTTGCCCGCGGTTGGCAGCGCGGCGCTGCCGGGCAGCGACGGATGGCGCGCCGAGCTTCTGGTGCCAGGGCAGCGGCCGCTGGCCGCGCTGGCCGAGGTCCTCGACGATGCGGAAGACGCGCCGCTGCTGCTGGTGGTCGACCAGTTCGAAGAGGTATTTACCCTCTCATCCGACCCGCGGGACCAGGCCGAATTCGTCGACGTGCTCACCACGGCTGCGCATGATCGCGACGTCCGGGTGGTGCTGGGGGTGCGGGCGGACTTCTACGCGCATTGCACCCGCCACTCCACCCTGCTGCCAGCGCTTCAGGACGCGGTGGTTGTGGTCGGGCCGATGACCGCCGGTGAGCTGGCCGAGGTCATCGCCCGCCCGGCGGCCGCAGCGGGCCTGTCGGTTGAGCGGGCCCTGACCGCCGCCGTGATCCGCGATGCCGGAGACGAGCCGGGGGCACTACCGCTCGTGTCGCACGCGCTGCGAGAAACCTGGCTGCGCCGCAACGGAACCGTGCTTTCGCTGGCCGGCTACCAGTCCGCCGGCGGGGTTGCGGGGGCGGTCGCGCGCACCGCAGAGCAGGCGTACGAGGAACTCGACGACAAGCAGCAGCGCGCGGCTCAAGACCTGCTTGTGCGGATGTGCGCGCTGGGCGAGGGCACCGAGGACATCCGCCGCCGGGTCCGCTACATCGAGCTCGACCTGGACCGGCGACCCGAATCCACGGTGGTGCTCAACCGGTTGGCCACGGCGCGGCTGATCACCCTGGACACCGATACCGTCGAGATCGCGCATGAGGCGCTGATCCGGTCGTGGCCAAGGCTGCGAGATTGGCTGGCTGCCGACCGGGAGGGCTTGCGGATCCACCGGCAGCTCACCGAGTCCGCGGCAGCATGGGATGAGCTCGGCCGCGATCCTGGCGCGCTGTACCGGGGCGCCAGGCTTGCGAGCGTGCGGGAATGGCTGGCCCGGGCCAACGACCAACGACTGACCATTGCGGAACAGCACTTCCTTGACACGAGCACCGCCGCTGAATCGGCCGAGCGCAACGCAGCGATCCAGCGGCAACGCCGGCTGCGCCGGCTAGCCGGCGCACTGGCGGCGGCTTTGGTCCTTGCCCTGCTAGCGGCGGGCACCGCAGTCTCCCAGACCCGGATCGCCGAGCGGGAGCGGCGAGTGGCGGTGGCTGGACAGCGCGCGGCGGAGGCGCTCGGACTTGCCACCGACGACGTGCCCCATGCGCTAGCGGCGGCGATTGCGGGTTACCGCGCGGCGGACACCCTGGAGTCCCGCAGCGCGCTGCTCAGCCTGGCCAGCACGCAGACCTATCACGGTCAGCTCACCGGCCATACCGGCACGGTCAACAGCGTCAGCTTCAACCCCGACGGCACCCTGTTGGCCACGGCTAGCCAGGACCAGACGATTGCGCTGTGGTCCGTTCCGCAACGCCGCGAGACGGGCAGGCTGGTCGGTCACACCGACGCCATTCGGATGGCCACTTTCAACCCGGACGGGACTCTGATCGCCTCGGCCGGGCGGGACGGCGAGATCATCGTGTGGGACGTCGCCACCCACGCCGTACGTCACCGCTGGAAGGGCCACGATGCGATTCCTAACGCGCTGACATTCAGCCCCGGCGGCGCGCTGCTAGCCAGCGCCGACAAGGCCGGGCGCACCCTGCTGTGGGACACCACCAGCTGGACATTGCTACGCGAGTTGCCCGTCCACGGAGGCAAGCGCAGCCGGCTCGCCTTTACCCCGGACGGCCGCTACCTTGCCACCACCGGCGATGACGGCACGGTCAAGCTGTGGCGCACGACGACCGGTGAGCATGCCGGCACCCTGATCGCAAGCCCTGGTGTGCCCGTGTACAGCGTGGCCATTCGCCCCGACGGTCGGCAACTGGCGGCAGCCGGCATGGACGGCACAATCCGGACCTGGGATCTCCCCGCCGACCCCGCGGCCACCGCTCCTACGTCGACGCCTCGCTACGTCATGCCCGGGCACCTCGACGGAGTCGGAGACCTCACATACTCCTCCGACGGCGACACCAACCTGCTCGTCTCCGCCGGCTACGACCACCGGGCGATCGTGTGGGACGCCGACCGCGGTGCACAAGTCACCGAACTCCGCGGGCACACCCGGGCTGTGGTCGGCGTCGCGATCAGTCCCGACTCCCGATTCACGGCCACCGCGGCCGAAGACGGCACTGTCCTGATCTGGGACCAGCCACAGTCACCCCTACACGGTCATGTGGGGTGGGTCACCGAACTCGCCCCAGATCCCGATGGTCGCACAGTACTGAGCACCTCCGCAGACGGCACCGCCCGGCTCTGGGACGTGGCCCAACGGCGCACCCTCGCCAGCTGGGCCAGCGGCGGAGCCGAACTCAACTCCGCCACCTACGGAACGGCCGGGCAGGTCGCAGTCGCCACCAGTGATGGGCAGATCCACTTGCTGAACTCTTCCGATCTCACCGAACTACCAAGCGTTGCGGCCGGTGCCCATCACACCGACCGAGTCGAGAGCCTCGCGTACAGCCCCGACGGAACCAACCTGCTGTCCGGCAGCTTCGACGCCACCGTCAAACTGTGGCAGCTCAACCAGGGAACCGTCGAAACCATCGTCCAGGGACCCATTCGGGTCGACGCCGTGGCGTTCAGCCCAGATGGTCGACTCTTCGCTACCGGAGACGGCAGCGGGCTGATCACCCTGCACGACGCCGCGACCAGGGCCGAGCTGCATACATGGACCACCGGATCCAGCGTCAACGATCTCGCCTTCAGCCAGGACAGCACCACCCTCGCCGCCGCGGAAGGCGATGGCACCGTCGGCCTGTGGGACGTGGCCAACCGAACCCAGCTTGCCGCCCTGCGACAGCACACCGGCCAGGCGACCACCCTCGAGTTCAGCCCCGACGGGCGATACCTGGCAAGCGGCGGCGAAGATCAGACCGTAGTAATCTGGACCACTGCGAATCGGCGACCCTACGCAAGCCTCACCGCGCACACCGACATCGTTCTCGCCCTCACCTGGACACCCGACGGGCGCCGCATCCTCAGCTCCGGGGGCGACCACACCATCATCAGCTGGATCATCGACCCGACCGAAGCAACCCGCCGGGCCGCAGATCGACTCATCGCCAACTTCCCGACCGCGCACTAGCGAGGCCGTCCGGCCCGACGCCTGGGACGACGACGGTCCGGATCGCTGGGCAACTCGAGCCAGCGCGGGACTGGAAGCCCAACTGGCACCGCGAGTTCATGGCGGCATCACCATGACGGGTGGTCGACAACGGACGCCCTACGGACGGACACGAGTGCCTCTGGCCAGCGGAGCTGGCATCAACGCAGGTCGGCGGGCTACCGAGCCGGACACGCGGTTCGGTCTGTATAACCGTCGGCACAGCCTACGTTGGTTCGAACCAACACCCACCACCACCTGCGAAAACCTTCCGCGTCTGAGTTCGTGAACCACTGGCCAGGTGAAATACCCGACCAAGGGACGGCTACGTTTCGTCCGTTTGGAAAGGTTGGAGTAGATGACAGAT
>JAKEEW010000490.1 GCA_022616375.1 Sporichthyaceae bacterium | reverse complement strand
CTCGTCGTCGTGGTAGCCGAGGTCGGCCCGCAGCGCCGCACGGTCGGCATAGCCGCCGGGGTCGAAGCCGGTGACGTAACCGGCAAAGTCGTAGTTTGCCTCGGTCCAGTCCCGGATCAGCGGCAGGTCGGGCCCGAACCGGTCGGGCACGATGTCGTCCGGATCGCCGACGAAGATGGCCCGGTCGCGCAGCCGTGGGTAGCGCGCGATGTGCTCGATCATCTCGGCGTTGTAGTCGGCGGTGAGCAGCGCCTCCCGGTCGCCGCCGTCGGGCATCGGCAGGTAGCCGACGAAGTCGGTCAGCCAGGCGTAGGGGAACCGCTTCAGCTCCGGGTTCTCGTGTAGGAAGTGGTCGACGTCCCAGGCCTCGTCGCCGATGACCAGGTCGTAGCGCTGCTCGGTGACTACGTCATGGAACACCATGAAGTTGGCCAGCAGGATCTCGTCCATCCGGCGTAGCGCCTGGAAGCACTGCAGGTCGTGCTCGGCGGACTCGCTCTCGATGTGGGCTGACTCGTTGGCCAGCCACCGGCTGGCCGGGTGCACCTGCTCGCCGGCTTGCTCCAGCGCGGCGGTGACCGGGTGCTGGGCCAGCCAGTCGATCTGCACGTCGGGGTGAAGCTCGCGCAGTCGGCGGGCGATCGCCACGTCACGCTGGGCGTGCCCGAGCCCGATCGGGGAGCTGATGAACAGCACCCGGCGCTGCGACCGGCTCCCAACGCGCCCAGTGCTGACGGCTCGGTGCCGGCGTCGGCCGGACCCGCTCGGTGAACTCGTGGATCAGCAGGTTGACCTGGACCGGGTCCCTGGCCAGCGGGATGTGCCCGCCACCGTCGATCACTACCAGCTCGCCGCCGGTCAGCTCGGCCAGCAGCTCGCTGCGCCGCAACGGGCTGATCCGGTCGTCAGTGCCGTGAATGACCAGCATCGGACTGGTGATCCGAGCGCACCACTGCTCGAGGGTCCGGCGGTCCGGGTCGGCGGAGTCGTACTCCGCTGCAAGCACGGCGCCGGTGGTCTCCAGCCCCCAGCCGACCGCGTCCTCGATCGGCTTGGTGGAGTGCGGCTCGGGGAAGCACTGGCCGAGGAAGAACCAGAGGAAGTCCTCGTAGTGGTCCTGCCAGTACTGCCGGTTGTACTTGGCCCAGTCCGCGGCCGGGTCCCGGCCCAGCTGCGGGACTCGGGACGGCGCGAGGCCGGACACCGGCTCCTCGAACACGATGTGGTCGCCGCGCTCCCGGTCGAACGGGGTCAGGGCGAGGGAAGGGCCAACGACGTGCTGCGTTCCACGGCGGACCTCGGCAGCCTGCGCGCGGTGATGCTCGGCGGCTCGCCCGCCAGCGCTGCGCTGTTGCACGCCGCGACCCAGCG
>JAKEEW010000489.1 GCA_022616375.1 Sporichthyaceae bacterium | reverse complement strand
TCCGCCTCGTAGGACAACCCAGCACGGGCGATTAGCTCAGTGGGAGAGCGCTACCTTGACACGGTAGAGGTCACTGGTTCAATCCCAGTATCGCCCACCATTCCGGCCCAGGTCAGAGACCCATTCCTATCTGTTGGGACTGTGGTCTCTGATCGTTTGACGGTCATATGACCGTGAGATTGAACGGTGCGCAACAACACTCCTCGGGTCTCGTCGGGCTGCTTGAGGAGTGTTGATACACCGATCAGGCCGGCTGTTGAACAGGTCGGGTGTAGGCGAGCCGCCGAGCAACGCGGTTTGATCTGGCCCGCACCACGCGGGCGAGCACGGCCGGACTTCCGATCCTCTGGTCACTGAGGCCCCCACCGTGAACACCTCTCGGGTCGCCCACACGGGGCACGGCGACAGGCCGGTCAGTAGATGGCCAGCTCACCTTGTCGGACCTGCCGCTGTTGCTGACCCTTCACCTCCGGGCGATGCCAAGGGTGTGTCGTGGGTTGCGCGTTCCCCGTACTCTGCGGGTAGCGACACCGTCTGCCCGCACGGTCGGCGCGCGCTGCCCGGCGGGGGCCCGGGCTGTGGGTTTGGGAGGACGCCATGGGAACGCACTCGGGATCACCGGCGCCGGTCCAGCCGCCGCCGCCACCACCGCCGCCGAGCCCGGACGGCGGTCCCCCGCCGGGTAGCGGCACCCGCGGGAAATGACGCCCGCCAAGGCCGCGGCCGGCACAGCGTGGGCCGACCTAGTGCGCACGCTGGTCCAGGCCGGTGCCGTGCCCGAGGGGTGGGCGCGACCGCTGTCGGCGGTGCCGAGGTATCAGTTCCTACCTGACGTGATGTGGCCGCAGGACCCTGTCACGGGCGAGAACGTGGTGGCCGACCGGCGCCGCAAGGCTGACGGGTGGATGCGCTGGGCGTGCTCGGATGCGCCGATCACCACCCAGTGGGACGATGGCGAGCACCGCGGCACCGCGCCCGGACATCTGCCCACCAGCTCGAGCTCGATGCCCAGCATGGTGATGGCGATGCTGGGATCACTGTCAGTGGCCGATGGCATGAAGATCCTGGAGGTCGGGACGGGGACCGGCTGGAGCGCGGGCCTGCTGGCAGAGCGGCTTGGTGACCGGCAGGTTGTCTCGGTGGAGGTTGATGCCCAGGTTGCGCAGGCGGCTCGGGATTGTCTGGCAGCCGCCGGCCGGCACCCGACGGTGGTCACTGTGGACGGCGAGATGGGCTGGGCCGCGGCAGCGCCCTATGATCGGATCATCGCCACGGTGGCGGCCCGCGCGATCCCGCCGGCGTGGCTGGCGCAGCTGAGCCCGGGCGGTGTTCTTGTCGTTCCGTGGGGTACGCACTTCGGCCGTCAGGATGCCCTGGCCCGGTTGGTGACCAACGGGGATGGGACTGCGGCAGGGAGGTTCACAGGGCCGGCAAGTTTCATGCAACTGCGGGCGCAGCGGCTGCCGTGGCCCACGCACGGCGACTATGTGCCGGTCGACTGGCCGGGTGACGCCCAACGGTCCACCACCGGCCTGGCGCGGGTTGCGTTGTTCGGCGGTCAGTACTCCACTGCCGAGTTTGCGGTGGGGCTGAGGGTGCCCGACTGTGCCTACACAATCGCTTCCGGTGGCGCCGACGGCACGGATGTCGTCTGGCTCTACGGGCTCACCGACCAGTCCTGGGCGGCGGTGTTCTACTGCGTCGACGGTTGCAGCGAGTTCGAGGTGTACCAGAGCGGTCCGCGAAGGCTGTGGCACGAGGTCGAGGCGGCGTTCGACTGGTGGGAGCGCATCGGCCGCCCCGATCACGCCGAGTTCGGGCTCACCGTAACCCCGGATGCTCATCAGATATGGCTGCACACGCCTGAACATCCGGTGCGGGCTCTCCCCCGCCAGGATGGGCTGGTCGACTCCGGGGTCCCAGTCGCCGACAGCTGAGCATCGCAAGCTCCGGGGAGCCCTCCGGCCAATCACCATTGTCGACGCAAAGTTATGGGACCGCCGCTAGGGAGAGTGGGGGTCCTTGCGGACCCCCACCGCCAGCTTGGTCGCATGAGCGTTGGCGTCCCGAGGTCTGGTGCACGGGGGTTCACCGAGGCCTCGGGACGGGTTCCACGATACAGCGAGCCGGCGTTTCCGACCTGCCGGCGTTCGTCGCCTGGGGCCCCGGGCTCGTGTCGGGGCTAGCGATGGAGATCGGTTGCCACGACGGGTACGCCGACGGTGACGGCATCGGTCATCGACTCGGCGTGCTGGCGATTGCCGACGGGGTCCGAGGATGTGATGGATCGGTCAGGCGATCGCGCCGGTGGGTCTGGTGGCCAGCTGCTCGAGCAAGGTGAGGGTCTCCTGGTCCATGTCGAGGCCGGCGGCTTCGTTGAGCCGGTCGAGGGCGGCGACGGCGGCGGTGAGCGCCTCCTGGTCGCCGGAGCCGGCGAGGGCGGTGAACCGACGCCGCCATAGTTGCTCGGAGTCGGGAACGGCGAGCAGTCCTGCGCTGGCTGCCTGGTCTGCGCCGGCCCAGTCGCCGTGGGCGAGGTGGTGATCGGCGAGGGCGGCGGCGGCGTCGACGATGCCGGCGCGGATTGCCTGGCGGTGGGGTTCGGCCCAGCCGTAGCGGGCGGTACGTCCGTCCGCGGTGAACGGGACACCGCGGATGAGCTCAAGCGCGGACTGAAGGTCGGCGGCGCCTGCGACACCGCCGATGGTGGCCCCGCGGCGGGCCAGGCGCTTGAACCTCAGCCAGTCGCAGCGCACGTCCGGGTGGAGTTGGTAACTACCGGAGGTGCCGTAGGGGAAGTACAGTTCGCCGGCGTTGTCGGTGCCGAGCCAGACCCGCAGTTTGGACATATAGCTGTGCCGAGTGTTGGTGTTGGTGCTGGTCGGCCACAACGCGGCGTCGATGGCATCGGTGCTGGCGCCGGGGTGCAGTACGAGATAGGCGGCGATCTCGGTCAGGCGTGGGATCGGGTCGCGTGGGTCGCGTCCACCGCGTGTGCCCAGCAGCTCGACCGGTCCCAGTAGGTGGATCCGCGGGTGTGTCTCATAGGCGTCGTCGCCATCGCCGCGCTGCATCGGCACACCGGACGCTACGCCTTGCCTGGGATGGTGGAGCTCGTCAGGGTCGAAGAACCGCACGTCGCGGGGGGTGATCCCTTCGAGGTTCTCGACACCGTCCAGCTCGTCGTCCATCTCGAGCTCACCGTCGCCCAGCCCGTCACCCGGCTCGAGGTCGAGCGAATCGGTGTCTGCAGGGGCCGTGGTGGTGCCGGCTGGCCAGGACAGTGGCTCGGCGGGGGTGGAGATTGGGTCGTTGGCGGTTTCGAGATGGGTGATGAGCTGGCGGTAGGCGGCGTCCGGGAGCTGTTGCACGGTGACGGTGTGCCCAGTCGGACCGACCGCGATGGGCCCGCCAGTGAGTGGGATGACCCAAGCGGTGGGGCTGGCTTGGCCGGTGGTGACGGCCACGGCACTGGTGGACGGCCCGGCGGTGAGAGCCGCAGCGAGGCGTTGGGCCTGGTCGGGGTCGGGCGGGATGGCCGAGAGCAGGATGTGGGGAGTCCAGGCGTCGGCGCCATCCCAGTTCATGCGGGCGTGCCGCGCGCTGGGGTGACTGCCGGCGACGAGTGCGGCGGATTCGTTGCGGGCCCAGTCGGCGAGTTCTGCGATCGCTTCGTCGAGGTTGTCCGTGACGTGGATGCGGGCACCGGCGGCCAAGCGACTGTGAGCGAGCTCGTGGCCGAAGCCGACCAGAGTAAGGGTGAGCTCGTCGGCAAGGCGGGCGGCGGACAGCTCGACGGCTAGCGCCCGCAGCACAGGGATGGCCTGCTCCGGGTCGCCGTTCAGGGTGAGTTCGCGGGCGGTTTCGAGGTCGACGAGCAGCTGCGTGCCGGTGGCGGTGTGGCCGATGGTGACCAGCGCCGGGTAAGGGGCGGGCACGTCTCTGGCCTGGTCGGTGTCCAGCAATGCACCAGTGGGCGGGCAATGCCACCAGGCGGGATCAGTGGTGGGCCCGAACGGTGGGATGGGCTGGCCCGGCTGTGCCAGCTGCAGATAGATGCCGGCGGGGTTGGCGTGAACGGCAACCAGCTCGGGCAGGCTGCGCCCGCTGTGGTGGGCGTCGTCGGCGAGGCTGCGCAGGGAGCGATCGAGCAAGTCAGCGCCAGCTGGGTCAGCGAGCACTGAGGTGATGAGCTCGAAGCCGTCGTCGGGGTCGGGCATGCGGATGTGCTCGCCGGGTCGCCGGCGGCGCTGCTGGATGATCCGCTTGGTGTAGAGGGCGGTCAGGATGGCAAGCGCGCACAGACTGCCGTAGCCGGTGACCGCCCACAGCTGGTTCGGGGTGTCCTGCTCATCGGGCTGCCCGGCGGAAGGATCCCCGGTGGTGGGGGTGGCCGGGGCCGGCGTCGGCCAGGCGCCGGCGGTGGCAGCGGAGCTGGGTTCGGCGGCGGTCGGTTTTGCCGGGTGGCTGGGCGGGGTTGGGGCGGTGGTCTGGCCGCCGTTCACGGTAGTTGGTGTCCGGGCGGTGGTGGGGGTCCGGGTTGGCGCGGGGGAACCCCCACCACTTGTGATCGGAGGTTGTTCGGCCGGCGGTAGTTCGGGCTGGCTGGCCGGGGCGAGCTCGACGAGCGCCTCCGGTGGAGAGAGGTGCTGGCCGGGCTGGATGAGGTCCGGGTTGTCGCCGATGACCGCCTGGTTGGCGTGGTAGAGCCGGGGCCATGCGGCGGCGATGTCGGCGTTGGCGGCGCCGGGTCCGAGCAGGGCGGCGGTGAGGTCCCACAGGGTGTCGCCGGCGGCGACGGTGATCACGGTAGCGCCATGAATCGGTTTCAGTCCGGCGTGGTTGACGTGGCCGAGGTCGGTCGGGATGGCCAGCACCCAGCCTGGGTGGATGAGGTCGGCGTCAGTCAGGTGCCGCCCGTCGGGTTGGGTGCGGTCGCGGTTGAGTTCGGCGATGGCCCGCCAGTGCCTGCCGTCGCCGAGGCAGCGCTCGGCGATGTCCCACAGAGTGTCGAAGGTTTCGACCGTGTACAGCCGGCAGCTGGCCTGCTGCGTGGGCGCCGCGCGGGCGGCCGGCGATCCGGGGTCGGCGGGTGCGGTGGTGGGGTCGGTTCGGGCTGGCAGGTCGCTGACGACGGCCTCGGCTGCGGGCAGGCTGGCCCAGGCGGCCGACGCGCCGAAGGCCGCGCCGGCGGTGCCGGTGGCCAGCACGGCGGAGACCAGGCGGTGGGCCAGGGCCCGGCTGAGCCGGCCGGCGGCGGGCAGGTCGGCGTGTTCGTGGCCGCGCACCGCCCCGCGTACTTCGACCGCGACAGCGAATAGGAACTGGGCCCACACGATCCAGATCGCGACCGCGAGGATGTTGACCAGCACCTGGTCGGTGAATGGGCTGGTTAGGGCGTCGAGTTTGGGTGCGGTGGTGGGCAGCGGGTTGCCGACCTTGGCAATCAGCAGCAGCGGGACACCGGCGGCGACGGCGGCGAGGACGGCCGCGGCGGCCAGCCCGCGTACGGTGCTGGCCAGCCGGGAGCCGCGGCGTGTGGGGCGGCGGGGGGCGTGGGCAGGAGGCATGGCTAGTTCCCTGGAGCGGTCACACCGACCACGGCTTCGGCAGATGCGACAGCGCGGGCCTGGAAGCTGTCGAATCCGATCATGCCGAGAATGGCCGGCTGGTAGGTGTAGGTGATGGTGACGGTGGCGACCGGCCCGCTGATGGTGCACGCTTCGACCTGGCCGCCGCCGTGGGCGGCGGTCATCTCGGCGGCCTTGGCGTAACAGTCGGGCAGGATGACGATGCGCCCTGCGCGCAGCGCGTCGGTGTCGACGTTGTCGGCGACCCGGCGGGCGGCCTGCTCGGCAATGTCGGCGGCGCGTTCGCGGGCGGTGATGGCCATCCCGCCGTCGACAACCAGGCCGATCAGCACCAGCGCCGGCGGGGTGATCAGGGCGATGAACACGCTCAGCGAACCCCGATCACGGCCGGCGATGCGTGCTTGGATTCCCCGGTTCATCCGGCCCGCCGCAGTGAGTCCAGCGGCGCCGCCGACTGCACGGTGATCGTTTCGGTGCTGCCGAGCACGTTGGCGGCGAAGCTGAGGTTGACCCGGCAGCTGAGCTCGACGGTGAAGATTCCGCCGGCGTGGAAGGCCGTGGACCCGCCGACCGACGTCACGCTGGTGCTCGCGCACAGCCCGTCCAGCCCGGCGGCGGCGACGTCGCGTGCCTGCTGCAGGGCGGCGGCGTGGGTGCGTTCAAGCGCGCCGGCGCGGGCGGCGTCGCGGGCGGCCCCGTTGACGTCCATCCGGGCGTTGACCAGAACCCCGAGCGCGGACCCGACCAGCAGCAGGGTGACCAGCACCGGCGTCAGCAGCACCACTTCGACGGTGCTCATGCCCGCGTCGACGGGCCGATGCTGGGCGGGGTCGCGGCCGGCGGCCGGCGGATGAGTTATGCAGGTCGGGTTCACTCGCGGACTTCTCTTCCTTCGAAGTGCGGCTGCCTAGCCGAGGTCTGGTTTGAATTCCTCGACCGGGCCGAGGCTGGTCTCGTCGAGGTCGGGGACGAGGAAGTCGGGCCACAGGTTGGGCACCTCGGCGCGGATGCGCACGCCGACTACTCCCCCACCCGGGTCCAGGGCGGTGATCTGCACGTCTTCGACCATGCTGGGCCCGAGGGTGTCGATGCGGTCGCGGGCGTGGTCGCGGGCGGCGGTCTGCCAGCCGGTCGGGTCCGGCTCGGCCTGGGTGCGGGCGACTCGGGCGCCGGCCTGCGCGGCGGAGGTAGCGATCTGGCGGGCGAATTGGTAGAGCGCGAACTGGATGATGCCGGCGAGCACGAGCACGATCAGCGGGAACAGCAGCGCGAGTTCGACCGCGGTGGCTCCCCGGTCCCGTTCGGGTCGTGCCCGGTTGGTGTGCTCGCGCGACAGGCGCAGCTGGCTGCTCACGGATGGTCGTCCTATGGGGCTTCGCAGCCGACAGACCCGGCGATGCAGTCGCGGACGTCTTCGCCCTTTGATTCGACCGCGTTGAACAGCAGCACCCCGACGGCGATGGCCATGCCGGCGACGAAGAAGCCGATGAGCACCCATTCGACGGTGCCGAAGCCACGGTCACCGTGGGTGCAGGCCCGCAGCCGCAGCAGCCAACTGCGCAGCCGGCCACGGAATCCGTGCTCTGTACGACTAGCGGACGGTGGTGTCACGGTGGTGTCCCTTCGGGCCGGCTGTGTTGATCTGGACGGCGATCGTGGTGGCGCTGGGCCGGATCGCACACTTAACGGCGATCTGTCGAGGGTTCCGAACGTTCTGTGATACTCATGACCGATGATCGGGCTGGCTGGGCTGAGGCAGCGGTGACGCCCGCGGCAGCCGTTCGAGCCGCCAACGACCGGGTCGTCACCGCCCGGCTTGCCGAGGGCACGAGGTGAACTGATGCGTTGGAACCTGCGGATGAAGGCCGCCGAGCAGGGAATCTGGAAGTCCGCCGAGATGCGCCGGCGGCTGGCTGAGGCGGGGCTGGAGATCAGCGCCGGGAAGATGTCGGCGCTGTGGACCGGGACACCAGCAACCATCCGCCTGGACGACCTGGACGTGATCTGCTCGATCCTGCAGTGCAGCCCAGCGGATCTGCTGATCTGCGAACCCGACAAGGTGGCCGCCCGCTGACCGGCGCGGCAGGAAGCCGGGGCCCTGTCCTTCAGCTCGCTCACCTCCTAGCTTCAGAAATCGTGAACTGCTGGATCTTCAGAGGATCTCCAGGATCCTTGTGATTGCGGGGTAGAGCAGGAACAGCAGGAAGCCGAGGGCGAGGGGGATCTGGGCGACGAGCATGCCTTGGGTGCGTTCGGCGGCGATGCCTTCGATCTCGCTGAGTTCGCGTTGGCGCAGGCTGGTGGCGCGGGTGGCGAGGGTGTCGCGGATTTTCGCGCCGTCCTCGGCGACCAGTTGCAGGGAGGCGGCGAGGTCTTTGAGTTCGCTGATGTCCAGTTCGTTGCCGAGTTGACCGAGCGCGGTCCACGGTGGGCGCCCGGTCAGGTGTGCGGTGCGTAGCGCGTCGCGGATGCGGGTCAGCGCCCAGCCGCCGCCGACGGTGGCGGCTGCGGGCAGTGCCTCGGGTGCGCCGCGGCCGCCCTCAAGGCAGGACTTGACCCAGTCCAGGTAGGCGGCCACGACCCGGCGGAACTCGCGGCGGGCCTGGCTTGCTTGTTTGCGCAGGTCCATGTCCGGGGCGATGAACAGCAGCACGGCGCCGCCGAGGGCGAGCCAGGCGGGAATGATCAGGGGTAGGCGCACGCCGAGCGCGGCCAGCAGCAGCAGCATGGCCGGGCCGAGCAGCAGCCCGGCGACACCGAGCAGGGTCTTCTTAGCGAGGTGGTCCTCGAGGGTGCGCCCGAGCACGTTGAGGTCGGCGCGGGTGCTGGCCAGGGTCCAGCCGCGTTCGGCGGCCATCCGGGCGGCCGCGACTCCGAGCCGCCCGCGGACACCGTCGGTTCGGGTGGGCGGTGGCGCCGGTTGCAGCAGGGTGGCGGCGCGGGCGTCGATGGACAGGACCCGGGCGGCCAGCCCGGCGCGGGGTGGGAACAGCCCATAGCCGACCAAGAAGATCCCGAGACCGGTGAGCGCGCCACCGAGCGCGAGCGCGGTCACGACGTCCACCCGCGGTCGCTGAGCCCATCGCCTTTGGTGAGGAACCTGCCGGGTGTGGTGATGCCCGCGAGTGCGCGCAGGGCGGCGAAGCCGAGCGCGAACAGCCCGAACACGACCAGCAGCACGAGTTGGCCGACCGGGGTGCCGTAGGGGGCGACGAAGCTGGGGTTAAACACGGCCAGGCCAATCACGGCGACGACAGTGACCGCGGCGATGATCTGGGTGCCGCGGCGGGTCCCGGCGCGCTGAGCCAGCACCCGGTTGCGCATGGCGGCTTGCTCGCGGGCGTTGTCGACCAGGCTGGTCAGCACGGCCTTGAGGCCGCGGCCTTGGAGTTGGGCGTTGAGGATGAGCGGGGCGATGAGCAGGTCCGCGGAAGGGTCGTTGAGTTCGTCGGCGAACTCGCGCAGCGCCTGCTCGGCTCCGGTGCGGGTGTGTAGCCGGGCCTCCAGCCGCCGTAGCGGCTCGTGCAGGACTGGTTGGGCTCCGGGCACAGTGGCGGGGATGGCCTGTTCGAGGCCGGCGGCGCCGGCGATGGTGTCGCGCAGCGACTCGGTCCACATGCGCAGCGCCTCCAGCCGGGCGATGGCGCGTTTCTCCGCGGCGACGCCGCCGAACAGCGCGGGCCAGGCCAGGACCAGGGCGGCGGCGCCGATCGCAGCCACCGGCCAGCGGGTCAGCGCCGCGGTGACTACCCCGGCGAGTGCGGCCAGCGGCACGCGGCGGCCCAGCAGCCCGGTCAGCCTGGCTAGTGGTCGCACGGTGACGGGCCGGGCCGGTGGCCGTTCGCGGCGGCGCAGCCCGCCGGCGATGAGGACGAGCCCGGCGGCGATGAGGGCTCCGGCGAGGCCGGCGGTGAGCGCGCCGATGCTCAGGGTCATCGCTCACCACCGCCCGTGTGGGTGGGGTTGCCGGTAGCCGGCGGCGAGCAGGTCGGGTAGGCATTGGATGCCGGCGGCGGGTTCGGCCGCGCCGGTGGCCGGGTTGAGGGCGAAGATTTCGCTGGACAGCACCCCGTCGTCGTAGCCGTTGATTTCGCGGATGCTGGCCACGAATCGGCGCTGGTCGCCGCCTTCGGCGTATTTGTTGGTGCGCTGCAGGAACACCACGAAGTTGATCGCGCCGCAGATCAGCCGCTGGGTGGCCTCGACCGGCATGCGTTCCTCGGCCTGCAGCGCGTAGGTGCCGAGTCGTTCGAACACGAACTGGGCGGTGTTGGCGTGGATGGTGGAGATCGACCCGTCGTTGCCTTGGGTCATCGCGTTGAGCATGCTGACCACCTCGTCGCCGAGGACCTCCCCGACGATGACCCGGTCGGGGTTCATCCGTAGCGAGCGGCGCACCAGCGCTGCCATGCCGACCCGGCCCAGGCCTTCGGAGTTGGGTTGGCGGCATTCCATCGCGATGATGTCCGGGTGCAGGTCCTTGTGCTTGTTCAGGCCGAGCTCGAAGGTGTTTTCGATGGTGACGATGCGCTGCTGCGGGATCTCCCCGGCGGCGACCAGTAGGCCGATCTCGTTGGCCAGGGCACGCAGCAGGGTGGTCTTGCCGCTGGACGTCTCACCGGCGATCATGATGTTCTTGCGGGCCTTGACCGCGGCGCGCAGGAACGCGGCGGTGGTGTCGGTGAGTGTGTTGTTGGCGATCAGGTTGTGCAGGAACACCTGGCCCATGGTGGCGCGGCGGATGGAGATGGTGGGCCGTTCGGTGACGGCCATCACCGCCGACAGCCGCGACCCATCCGGTAGGCGCAGGTCAAGTTCCGGGTTGGCCTCGTCCCACGCCCGAGAGCTCAAGCCGGCGTAGGCGGCCAGGGTGCGGATCTGTTCTTTGAGTTCGGCGTCGGAGTCGGCGACCGGTTCGGGCCAGCGGGAGCGTTCGCCACTGCGGTAGGACACCCAGACTTCGTCGAAGGCGTTAATGTCGACGTTTTCGATCTCGGTGTTGGTCAGCAGCGGCTCCAGCCGGCCGGCCCCGTACAGCGCGGCGCGCACCGCGCGGTGCAGGGCCTGCTGTTCCTCGGCGGTGGGCAGCGGCGCGTGGGACGCGAGGGCGCCGCGGCGGTAGGCGGCGATCTCCTGGTGGATGAGCGCGTTTTCGCGTTCGCGCTGGTCGGCCGGGTCCAGCACGGTGTTGGCGGCGGCCCGCTCGGTGGAGATCCGTTCGGCGACCCGGGCGCGGATGGCGCGGACCAGGTCGTGGTCGACGCT
>JAKEEW010000488.1 GCA_022616375.1 Sporichthyaceae bacterium | reverse complement strand
CGACCACCGCACCGCGGTCACCCGGCCGGGCGACCCGGCCGGCATCAAGCCCCGCTCGCATGCCAAGCCAGGTGCCCTGGAGGGCTTCGACGACCGGCACGAGCTCGAAGCCGTGGACGTGGACGGGGTCGCCGCCACCACCATCGGCACGATCCTGTGGGCGATCGCGTTCGTAATCCTGCTGTCGTTCCGCGGCCGGCTAGAAGCCGCGGGTCACGGGCAATGGATCTGGATCTGCCTGGCCGGCGCGGGTCTGGGCCTGTGGGGGATCGCGTACTGCCGGCACCGCAGGGCGTCGCTGACCAGGACCCACCGGGCCCGCAAGCACTAAAGCCCGGCGCCTTTAGTCGGGGCGCTCGTCCTCCGGCTGCGGCCGGGCGACCAGCAGCACCGCGGCCTCGCCGCCCAGCTCGTCGTAGCCGAACTCATCGATGATCGGTGGCTCCGGCTCGGCCTGCGGCGCGCCGGTCACCGCCTCGGAGTGGGCGCCGCAGCCATGGTCGAACGCGACCACCTGGCCGTCGCTCGGCGAATACTCGTTCGCGCACACGCCGAACATCCGGCCCAGTGAGCCGCCAATCGCGACCAGGAACCCGCAGGACCGGCAATGCGCCGGGGCGGCCCGTGCGACCGGGCTGTCCGGACCCGCCTCGCCGGCGTACCACCGCTCGGCCGCGTCCTGGATCCCGTAGCGGGACAGCACCCGGATCCGATCCAGACCAAGCTCGTACGGCAGCACCGGGGGCTGGTTCCCGTCGTGCGCGAGATCCTCGTCGGCTCCGGTGTAGCCGGGCTCGAGCCGCAGATCATCGGCCAGCGTAGGGAGCAGATCGCCGGCACCCAGGTCACCGGGGCGCAGCCGGTCGCTCCACGGCACCCACTCCGGTGCCAGGATCGCCTCGTTGCCCGGCAGCAGCACGACCTCGTCCACGGTCACCAGCCGGGCCCGGGACGCCCGTGCCACGGTGACCGCCCACCGCCAGCCGCGGTATCCCGCGGCCAAGCAGGCGAAGTAGTGAGTCACGACCCGCTCGTCCTCGGCTACCGCCTCCAGGTGATCACCGACCTGGTCGGGATCGGTGCTCTCGACGGCCACCGCGCGGGCGAGATCGATCGCGGCCGCACACTGGGCATCCAGCGGTACTGTCCGGCTCGGGCGGGCGGTTCGGGTCGAAGTGGTGCCGGTCACCCGAGGATTCTCGCATCCCGCGGCAAGTTCCCGCGCGCGGCGGGCAGCGGAAGCCACGGAGGGCAGCCCGAGGGGCACCGGTTGGGGCCGTGGCCGCGGGAAATCGCCGGGCGCCATCCGGCAGGATGTGTGCCGTGAAGGAGGACGGCGCGCCGCTCGTCCCGGCGCGGACCCGCGATCGGGTGCGCTCGGCCGGACAGGCCTCCTCGCAGGCGGCACGCTCGACCGGACGCGCGATCTCGTCCGGATACCGGAGACTGTCCGCACGGATCCACCGGGCCACCCACGCGCACGGAGCCGGCGAGTCCGGGCTGGCCAAGGTGATCGAGCTGCAGGCACTGCACGCAGCCGGCGACGCGCTGGTCGCACTGGGCCTGGCCGGCACGCTGTTCTTCAACGTCCCGGTCGGCGAGGCCCGGCCCAAGGTAGCGCTCTATCTGGTCATCACGATGGCCCCGTTCGCCCTGGTCGCGCCGCTGCTCGGACCGCTGCTCGACCGGGTCAGGCACGGCCGCCGGTATGCGCTGGCCGCCACCATGCTGATCCGGGCGTTCCTGTGCTGGGTGATGGCCGACGCGGTCGACGGCGGGGGGCTGGCGCTGTATCCGGCCGCTTTCGGCACCCTGGTGGCGTCCAAGGCGCACGCGGTGACCCGGGCCACCGTGGTTCCCCGGCTCCTCCCACCCGACATCACGCTGGTTCGGGCCAACGCCCGGGTGTCGATGGCCGGGACCCTGAGCTCGCTGCTGGCCGCGGCGCTCGGCGCGATCCTGATCACCATCGGTCCGGAGTGGGCGTTGCGGGCCGGGTTCTGCGTGTTCGTGGTCGGCATGGTGCTCGCCCTGCGGCTGCCATCACGGGTGGACTCGACCGAGGGCGAGGCGAAACCGCGGCGGGGGCGCCGCGCCGAGGACCGATCCCGGGCGGTCAACGGCAGCAGCGTCCTGATGGGAATGCGGGCCAACGCCGCGCTGCGCGGGTTCTCCGGCTTCCTCATCCTCTACCTGGCGTTTCTGCTGCGTGCCCAGCCGATCGGTGCGCTGCCCACCGCCACCATGTATGCGCTGGTCGCCGGCGCCGCGGCGATCGGCAGCTTCGCCGGGACCGTGATGGGGTCGATGGTGCGCGCCCGCGCCCCGGAGCCGATCATCGTGAGCCTGCTTGCTCTGCAGGCGCTGGCCACGGTGGCCAGCATCTTCTGGTACGGCGCGGTCAGCGTGGTGGCACTGTCGTTCATGACCGGGTTCGCCCAGCAGCTGGCCAAGCTCTGCCTGGACGCGATCATCCAGCGCGATGTCGCGGACTCGGTGCGCACTTCGGTCTTCGCCAGGACCGAGACCCTGCTTCAGCTCGCCTGGGTGGTCGGCGGCATCCTGGGCATCGCGCTGCCGGGTAGCGGCGAGATCGGGCTCAGCGTCGGCGGGGTCGGGCTGGTGCTTGCGTTCGTGCTGGTGATCCGCACCATCGTGCTGGCCAGGCGACTGCACGCGATATCGAACAGCTAGCCCACCGGGCCGAGCTGAGCTGAACCGGAGCCGGAGTCGAGCTGAGCTGAGCTGAGCCGCCGGATGATCGGCTAGGGCTCGAGGTCGTCGGCGACCGCCCGCAGCACCGCAGCGATCTTCTTGCTGTCGCTGGCGGCCGGGTATTTGCCGCGACGCAGCGAGTTCGACACCCCGTCCAAAAGCTTGATCACATCCTCGACGATCACGACCATGTCTTCCGGGTCCTTGCGCTTGGCCGGCGCCACCGACGGGGTCGGCTCGAGGATCCGGATCGACAGCGCCTGCTCGCCGCGCCTGCCCTCGGCCACCCCGAACTCCACCCGCTGGCCGGGCTTGAGCTGGGTTACGCCAGCCGGAAGTGCCGAGGAGTGCACGAACACATCACCGCCGCCTTCGCGGGCGATGAAGCCAAAGCCCTTCTCGTTGTCGAACCACTTGACCTTGCCGGTAGGCACCTGAGACCTCGTCGAAATCGTGCGAACCGCGGCACCAGGACCGGTGCCTGAGCGGACGTGCTCCCCTAGGCTAGCCGTCCTGACAAAGCCGCCCCAACTGCCATTCGTGCCCGCATAGCGCAACCTGATCATTACGCGCGGTGGCGCTGGGGCAAATGCCGCATTCAGGGTCTAGCCGGCTGCGGCAGCGCTTCGTTCATCGAGCCGGAGCGGAACCCGCGAGGGTCGACCTCTACCGCGGTGAACCCGCTCGCCCGGACCGCGGCGAGCAGCGGCTCGCACTGCGCGACCTCGACGACCCGGTCGAGGTCCACCTCGATCCTGGCCCGGTCACCAAGATCCCGGACCCGCAGGTCGCGCACCGGAATGCGGTGCCTGACCAAGCCCGACCGCAGCGCGGCCTCGGCCCGCTCGACCCGGGCCAACCGGGCCGGGCTGATCTCCAGTCCGTAGGCGACCCGACTGGACAGGCAGGCGGCTGCCGGCTTGTCCCAGGTCCGCAGCCCCCAGCGCCGGGAGGCGGCGCGCACCTGGGCCTTGGTCAGGCCAGCGTCCCGGAGCGGGGTGGCCGCGCCGCGCTCGGCGGCGGCCCGGATTCCCGGCCGGAAGGCCGAGCGTGCATCGTCGGAGTTCGTCCCGGTGGCGACCGCGGCGAAATCGTGCTCCGCGGCCAGCGGGATCAGCACGTCCAGGAGTTCGGCCTTGCAGAAGTAGCACCGGTTCCCGGCGTTGGCCCGGTAGCCGTCCCGGTCCATCTCGTGGGTGCGCGGGGTGAGATGCGTAACCCCCAGGTCGCCGGCGAACCTCGCCGCGGCCGCCAGCTCGGCGGCGGGCAGGCTGTCCGAGATCGCGGTGGCGGCCAGCACCCGATCCGGGCCGAGCGCCCTGACCGCGGCGGCGAGCAGGAATGCCGAGTCGGCGCCGCCGGAGAAGGCCACCACGACCGAGCCGAGTGCGCGCAATGCGCGGTCAAGATCCGCCAGCTGCGCGTCCAGATCGGCGAGATCCGGGTGGATCCCCGGGTCCTGGGTATCCGGGTGGGGCGCGGTCTGTGCCATCCGTTCAGCGTACGGGTGCGCCGAACAAGTGATCACAACGAGGGGATCACCGCGGAGTGAGGATAGGCTGGCCTAAGCAGCATTGAAGGACCGGGACTAGGCGTAAGGGGGAGGCGGTGCGGAGCTTCTGCGCCGAAATCTGCCGAACCCTGGCCGAGCCGTTGGCGGCTACCGCACCGGTCAAGGCGCGTGGCTGGCTGCTGATCCAGCATCCGGGTCCCTGGCCGGCCACCGGCCTACCCGACGAGCTGCCGCCCGAGCTGCACAACGTGGCTGCGCTGGCGAGTGCCGCAGGAGTGCGCCCGCAGCTGATCCGGCGCACCGTCGACCGGGCTCCGACCTGGCCGCTCGGGATCTACCTCGCTAGCTCGGCCGGACCGGCACCCTGGCTGGAGTTCCGCGAGTTCGCCGATCCGGACCGGCTCGCCACGATCCTCGACCTGCTCAGCCCGGCCAACCTGGAAGCCACTGCAGCCGGCCGGCGGACCGGGTTCGGCGTGCCGGTCGGCCACCGGCTGCTGGTGGTGTGTACGCACGGATCCCGGGATCGGTGCTGCGCCAAGGCCGGCCGCCCGGTCGCCGTGGCGCTAGCCAGGCACTTCCCGGATCTGGTGTGGGAGACCAGCCATCTCGGCGGGGACCGGTTCGCGGCCAACCTGGTCACCCTGCCGGACGGGAGCTACCACGGCGGCCTGGACACCGACCCGGATCGGGTCGAGCAGGTGGCCACGGCGACGCTGCGGGGTGCGGTCGATCTGGCCCACTACCGTGGCCGGTCCGGTCGCTCGGCCGCGGCCCAGGCGGCCGACTGGCACGCCCGGCGAAGCACCGGCCTGACCGACCTGGACGCGGTGCGGGTGGTGGCCGAGCAGGTTGACGCGGACGGCATTGTGGCAGTCGACCTCGACGTGGACGGAGTCGCGATGCGGGCAACTTTGCAGCTCACCGAGGGCGCACCGGCCCGGCTGATCTCCTGCGCCACCGGTGAGGTCAGCAGCCCCGAGCACTACGCGCTGGTCGGACTTATCGCCACCGCTCGCGCTGAGCCCCGGCCCAGCGTGCCAGCAGCTGAGACATCAGCCAGGTAGCCCCGAGCAGCGCGGCCATGATCGGCCAAGCCTTGAGCACTCCGACCAGATAGCCACTGACGTCGTCGAAGCGTTCGCTGACCGATATGTTCGCCGGCCGGTCCCGGCCGACGGTCAGCCAGACGTAGAAAATCCCGGCACCGAGGGTCGCGGCCGGGATCAGCGCAACCACGATGCCCTTGTCGCGCACCGACCAGTTGCGCGAGGCCAGCGTCAGGATCAGCCCGACGATCCAGCCGAGGTAGGAAATCCACAAGGCACCGACGGTCAACGCGAACAGTGCGGCCACCTCGACGCCGTAGTCGCGGACGAAGCTCACCGGCTGGAACGTGGTCACCGCGCGGCCGTAGTCCTGCACCGCCGCGGCGTCCCGCCATACCTGGGCCGGTGGCTCGGCCCGGCGAGCGCGCAACCATGACATCGGGCTGGCGGCGGTCACCACCCGTCGCTCGATCTGCTCCGCCGATGCGGCGACCGGGCCTACGGACGCAGCTCTGATCTGCTGCGCCGGGCTGGCGTACGGGCCGGCGGTCGGCGCACCCGCGGACGCCATCACCGCGGTGGTCTCCGGATCTGCGGGGGCCGGTGCGGCGGGTGCCGCGGCCTGCGCCGGCGCGACCGTCACCAGTGACTGGGTGCTGTCCACGGCGGGCGGCTCCGGCCCGGATCCGCCGACCGGCGGGCGGTAGCCGGCGTACTCCGAGCCACCGGCCTGCGCCGCCTTCGCGACGAGGTGGCGCGGGTCGCCCATGGACTGCAGCACCTTGCTCACGTCGGTGCGCCCGGCGCTGCCCCGGCGTTCCTCGATCTCGTGGCGGACCTTCTCGACCAGCTCCTGCCGGGCCAGCGAGGGCAGCTTGCCGTGCGCCGCGTCCGCAACCCGGCTTAGATACTCGTAGATCAGCTGGTCATCTCTGACGCTACTCATGACCGCTCCCGCCTAAGGGCTCTCCCGCAGATCTTGCCCGACCGCGCTCACTGTGTGGAGGATGCGCGCCGATGCCTGGTAACCTCACCCGGCTCCCATCCCCCACCCCACCGTCCACCGCCGACTTGTGTGCGGGAGTTCGTCATGCCATCCGACCGTTTGTCCGAGGTGCCGCACGAGCCCCTCGGTCCTCTCATACCCACTGAAGAGCTCGCTGCCGAGCAACAGCACCTACGGAACTCCCGGGCCGGGTTGCGGCTCATGCGCGAGCAGGTGCTCGCGCTCAAGGTACAGGCGCCCGATCCGGTGTCCGCGGCGTACCTGGAGGCGGAGCTGTACTACCGCGCGGCGGCGTTGGTCGACGACCCGACGACACCGCTGTTCTTCGGCCGGCTCGATCGGTCCGAGCCCGAGCCGGGCAGGCACTACATCGGTCGCCGGCATGTGCACGACGAGACCGGCGAGCCGTTGGTGCTGGACTGGCGGGCGGTGATGTCCCGGGCGTTCTACAAGGCCAGCACGCGGGACCCGATGGGCGTCGTGCGGCGCCGCCGGTTCGGGTTCTCCGACGGTGAGCTGACCGCCTACGAGGACGAGCGGCTGAACGAGCCGCACGCCGAGCCAGGCCGTAGCCGGATCCTGACCGACGAGATCGAACGCCCGCGGATCGGCCCGATGCGCGACATCGTCGCGACCATCCAGCCCGACCAGGACGACCTGGTCCGCGCCGACCTGAGTCAGACGCTGTGCATCCAGGGCGCCCCGGGCACCGGGAAAACCGCGGTCGGCCTGCACCGCGCCGCGTATCTGCTCTATGCGTTCCGGGAGCGGCTGGCCCGCTCCGGGGTGCTGGTAATCGGCCCGAACCGCGCGTTCCTCTCCTACATCGGCAACGTGCTGCCCGCGCTCGGCGAGCTCGACGTCCGCCAGGTCACCCTCGAAGAACTGGTCGGGCACGTGCCGATCCGGGGTAAGGACGACCCCGCGGTGGCCACCCTCAAGGGGGACGCACGGATGGCCGAGGTACTCACCCGGGCGCTGTGGTCGCAGCTGCGCGAGCCCACGACCGGCCTGATGCTGGCCCGCGGGTCTCGGCGGTTCCGGCTGCCGGGATACCGGATCGCGGAGATGATGGCCAACCTGCGCAGCCGCGAGCTGCGCTACGGCGCGGCCCGCGCGCTGCTGCCGCGGTCGATCGCGGCCACGATCTGCACCCAGATCGAGGCAGATGGCACCGCGACCGATGACCGCACCGAGGCCGCGATCGCGCGGACCAGAGATGTGCGCGCCTACGTCGACCAGGTATGGCCGAAGGCCGATGCGGTGGGCCTGGTCGGGCAGCTGCTCACCGATCCCGACCTGCTAGCCACCGCGGCCGATGGGCTGCTGACCGACGCAGAGCAGAAGGCGCTGCTGGCCGGGCTGCCGGCCCGGGGGCCACGTGGGCTGCGCTGGACGATCGCCGACGCGGTGCTGATCGACGAGGCAACCGACCTGCTGGAGCGGACCAAGGGCTTCGGCCACGTGATCCTGGACGAGGCCCAGGACCTGTCCCCGATGCAATACCGGGCGGTCGGGCGCCGATGCGCGTTGAGCTCGGCCACGATCCTTGGCGACCTCGCCCAGGGCACCACCCCGTGGGCCACCGAGGCGTGGGCGTATGCGCTCGACCAGCTTGGCAAACCGGACGGCCAGGTCCAGGAGCTGACCGCGGGCTACCGGGTGCCGCGTCAGATCATCGACTACGCCAGCCGGCTGCTCCCGCACGTCGCGCCCGGGTTGGCTCCGGCGACCTCGGTCCGGGAGGCCGCCGGGGCGCTGCATATCCGGTCCAGCACGCCGGCCGCCAAGCAGCAGCTGGCCGCGGCCCTGATCGAAGGCTGCCGCGCCGCCCTTGATCAGCCCGGCTCGGTCGGGGTGATCTGCGCCGATGGTCGGGCGCCGGCAGTGACCAGGACGCTGACCGGCGCCGGGCTGCCGGCCGAAATCGTCGGGTTGGCCGGGCTGGCGGCAAGACTGTCGGTGGTACCGGCCACACTGGCCAAAGGATTGGAGTTCGACCACGTGGTCGTCGTGGAGCCGGCCGAGATCGTCTCGGCGGAGCCACGCGGGTTGCGCCGGCTGTATGTGGTGCTGACCCGTGCGGTGACCACGCTGACTGTGCTGCACACGCAGCCGCTGCCGGTGGAGCTGGCGGCCTGACCGCGGGCCTGTCGCGCTGCCGGCGCCGGCTGGGCCGCGAGGAGGTAGGCGATGGCCGACCTGGAATGGGGCACGCTGGACACCCAGTTCGGCCGGGTCCATGTCGCGACGAGCCCGGAGGGGCTGGCTCGGGTTTACCTGCCCAGCGAGCGGCGGCCGGCCGGGGTGCCGGCGACCGGTGCGATAGAACCGAGCGGGCCGGTGGCGGCGGTGCTGTCCGAGCTCACCGACTACTTCACCGGAGTGCGGACCGCGTTTCGGGTGCCGATCGACTGGTCGGTGGTGAACGGGTTCCGGGCCGAGGTGCTCAAGTCGCTCTACGACCGGATCGGCTGGGGCCAGGTGACCACCTACGGCGAGCTGGCGACGGCGGTCGGTGCGCCGGATGCGGCTCGCGCGGTGGGCGAGGTGATGGCGAGCAACCCGATCCCGATCGTGGTGCCCTGCCACCGAGTGCTGGCTAGCCGCGGTGCGATCGGCGGCTTCGGTGGTGGGATCGAGCTGAAGCGGGCCCTGCTGGCGCTCGAGGGAGTGCTTCCGGCCCCGTTGGAGTTCGACCCGTGACACGGCCGGAGCAGCTGCTCGACCAGTGGTCGGCGCTGGCCACCCGAGTGCTGGCCGAGTCGCCCGCCGCGGACATCAGGGCGGCCGGAGCGGCACTGCTCGATCGGTACGCCGAGCCGCACCGTCGGTATCACAACACCGCGCACCTGGCCGAGGTCCTCGGTCGGATCGACGAGCTGTGCGGCTTCGCCTCCTTCCCCGATCTGGTCCGGTTGGCGGCCTGGTTCCACGATGCGGTCTACGAGCCGGCCGGCGCCGACAACGAGGAGCGAAGCGCCGCGCTGGCCGAGCAGATCCTCGACGAGCTCGGCGTGCGCAAGCAGCTGTATCTCGAAGTGAGCCGGCTGGTCCTGGTCACCCGCACGCACCAGCCGGCCGCGGCAGACCGCAACGGCCAGGTGCTGTGCGACGCCGACCTTGCCGTGCTGGCCCGGCCCGAGCCGGGCTACGACGACTACGCCGCCGCGGTCCGGGCCGAATACGCACACGTGCCGGAGCCCGAGTTTCGAGCCGGCCGGGCCCGCATCCTGCGCGCACTGCTGGATCGGCCCGCGATCTACGCCACCTCGCCTGCGCGGGCCGGCTGGGAAACGCCGGCCCGGGCCAACCTGCAGCGGGAGCTGGCCGACCTGACCGCCGGACGGTGATCCTGCGCCAACCTGCAGCGGGAGCTGGCCGACCTGACCGCCGGACGGTGATCCTG
>JAKEEW010000069.1 GCA_022616375.1 Sporichthyaceae bacterium | reverse complement strand
CTCGGTCACGGGGCGCCATCATGCCCGGACCGCCGCCGGCGGTACATGTCCGGCCCTGCGGGATTGCCGATTCGTTACGCGCGATCTGTGTCGGCCTACTCGATTCCTGCGCGACAGTGTGGCTATGGCCCGGCCCACGACCACGCGGAGCTGGCTGGTCCCGGCAGCGGTGGCCTTGTTGCTGCTGCTCGCCGTGGCCGGTGCGGTGGCCCGGCACGGTCTCGACCTGGACCCGGACGGCCCGCTGGCCGGCAGCCGGGACGCGTTGGTCACCGCGGCCGCAATCTTCGTGATCGTGAACCTGTTCCTGGCGCTGCTGGTGGCGGCGATCCTGCGGCGGCGCAAACGGCGCCAGCTCGTGCCGCCCGGTGCCCCGCCGCTGGACGAGGAACCGCCACCGTGGTGGATCGTGTGGGCCCGCCGGCTGGCCATCTTCGCGTTCTTCCTGCTCCTGCTGGCCCCACTGTTCCTGCTGCTCAGCTCGTTCGGCCCGACCAGCACCGGCGGATCGGTCGAACAGGACGAGACCGGGTTGCCCGATGACATCCTGCCGACCCTGAACAGCACGCAGCGCAACCTGCTGATCCTGCTGGCGGTGCTGGCCATGGTGCTGGCGGTGGCCACGATTCTGCGCCGGTCCAACGCCGCCCGGCGGGTGCAGCGCCGCGCGAACGTGTTCGACGGGGTGCCCGAAGTGCCTGGCCTGGCCGAGGCGATCAGCGCCGGAGGCAGCGCGCTGCGCGAGCCGGCGGTGGACGCCAGGACATCGATCATCGCCTGCTATCTCGCGATGGAGCGGGTGCTGGCCCAGCACGGCGCCGCCCGGGAGGTGGCCGACACCCCGGCCGAGCTGCTCGACCGGGCGGTCGGCGCCGGGCTGATCCGCAGCGACGCGGCGCTTCGGCTCACCGAGCTGTTCCGCGAGGCGCGGTTCTCCAGTCACCCGATGGGGGAGCCCGAGCGGACCGCGGCGACCGGTGCGCTGGCCGAGCTCGCCGACGACCTTTACGCGGTGCGCCGATGACGCCGTACGGACTACCGCCGCCGGGGACCGAGCCCACCGACCACACCGACCCGGCCGACCTGGGCGATCCGGCGCGCACGCGCAGCCGCCGGACGATCGCGATCCTGGTCGCGGTCGGAGCCGCGCTCACCGTGCTGGGCTGGCTGGTCGCCGGCAGCCTCGGCGCGTTCTGGGTGCCGGCACTCGCGTTCGCCGGGCTCATGGTCCTGTTACGCCTCGACCTGCCCGCCCCGCGCCGCCGGCGGCGCCGGCTCCGGCCGCCGCGCCGGTTCGACAACCGGGACTTCCCGGCCTACCGGCGGATCGAGGAGTCGCTGATGTGGGCCAGGGTCAGCGCCCGCCACTTCGATCACGCCACCCGGCCGCTGCTGGCCCGGATCGTGGCCACCCAGCTGTTCGAGCGGCGCGGGATCGATCCCGGCGTGGACCCGGCGGCCGCCCGGGCAGTCCTTGGCGACGAACTATGGGAGCTGGTCGATCCGGCCCGGCCGAGCTCGACCGATACCGCCGCGGCCGGACTACCCCGCGCCGTCATGGCCCGGCTGACCGACCGATTGGAGCACCTGTGAGCGAGCGATGCGAGCGAACCATCGGGCCGAGCGCCCACGTTCACAGCGCCGACGAGCTTCGCGAGGAGGACCTGTGAGCGAGCGATGCGAGCGAACTATCGGGCAGAGCGTCCACGTTCACAGCGCCGACGAGCTTCGCGAGGAGGACCTGTGAACGAGTGCAGCCCGGCGCAGACAACCCAGCGGGCCCGGGACATCCTCGACGAGGTGGAGCGCGCGGTCGTCGGCAAGCGACCCGCGCTCGAGCTGGTCATGCTCGGCATCCTCGGCAGCGGACACATCCTGATCGAAGACCTTCCCGGGCTGGGCAAGACCCTGATGGCCCGGTCCTTCGCGCAGGTGCTCGACCTGGACTTCACCCGGATCCAGTTCACTCCCGACCTGCTCCCGGCCGACGTCACCGGCGCCCCGCTCTACGACCAGCGAAGTGGTGAGCTGGTGTTCCGGCCCGGCCCGGTGTTCACCAACCTGCTGCTCGCCGACGAGATCAACCGGACCCCACCGAAGACCCAGGCGGCGCTGCTGGAGGCGATGGCCGAGCTGCAGGTCAGCGTGGACGGGCAGAGCCGCCCGCTGCCCAGCCCGTTCGTGGTGCTGGCCACCGACAACCCGATCGAGTACGAAGGCACCTACCCGCTGCCCGAGGCGCAGCTGGACCGGTTCATGCTCCGGGTCCGGCTCGGTTACCTCGATCCCAGCGGCGAGGTTGCGATGCTCAAGCGGCGGCTTGACCGGGGGAGCGCGCCACCGCAGCTGAACCGGGTCGTGGACGGTCCGGAGCTGCTGGCCATGCGCGAGTCGCTGGAACTGGTCAGGGTCGACCCGGACGTGCTCGACTACGTGGTCGCGCTGGTCACGGCCACCCGAGCCCACCCGCAGCTGGCGGTCGGGTCCAGCCCGCGCGGCGGGCTCGCCCTGGTCGCGCTCGCCCGGGGGCGGGCGGTGCTCGACGGGCGGGACTACCTCACCCCGGAGGACGTGAAGTCGGTGGCGGTGCCCGCGCTCGGGCACCGGCTGAGCGTGCGCCCCGAGCTCTGGGTCCGCCGGGTCACCGGTGACGACATCGTCGCCGAGCTGCTCACCACGGTGGCCACCCCGGCCACCGAACCGGCGCTGCGGCAGCGCACCGGGTTGCGGTGAGACACCAGCTGCGCTGGCGACCGACCGCGCACGCCAGGCGGTTGGCCACGCTCGGCGTGCTCGCGCTCGCGCCGGCCGTGGCGGCCGGCAAGCCGCTGCTGGCCGTGCTGGGCGCGCCGTTCCTGACGCTGCTCGCGTTCGGCCTGTCCCGGCCGCCGCCGGATGCGATCCACGCCGAGGCCACGCTCGACCGCTCCCGCTGCCTGGAGGGCGAGGACATCGAGGTCCACCTCACCCTGAGCACCGACGGTCAGGTCGATCTGATCGGCGCGACGTTCGAGGTGCCGAGCACGGTGGAGTTCGCCCCCGGCCACCAGCCGGTCGTCACGGTGGCCGGTGCTACCGCGGTGGACCAGCGGGTGGTGATCCGGGCCAGGCAGTGGGGACGGGTGACGATCGGGCCGGTCCGGGTCCGGTTGCGGGCCGGCGGCAACACCAGGGAAGCCGAGGTAGCGGTCCGGGTCGGCGAGCTCGCGGTCTACCCGGAGCCGTCCGCGGTGCAGACCGTGCTCGCCGGGCAGCGGATGCGTAACCGGACCGGTGACCACGCGAGCCGGATCATGGGGGAGGGCATCGAGTTCGCCGGGGTGGCCGAGTATCAGCTGGGCGACTCGCAGCGCCGGATCAACTGGTCGGCCAGCAGCCGGCGCGGGCGGCTGTATGTCACCAAGTTCGCCACCGAGCGCGCGGTCGATCTGGTCCTGCTGCTGGACGCGCTGTCCGACGTGGGACCGCGGACCAAGTCCAGCCTGGACGCCTCGGTCCGAGGTGCGCTCGGGCTGGCCCAGACCTACCTGGCCCATCACGACCGGGTCGGCATCGTCGCGCTCGGCGGCATCCTGCGCTGGCTCGGCCCGGACGTCGGGGTGCGCCAGCACTTCCGGATCGCCGAGCAGGTGATGACCGTCCGGCTGGACGCCAGCTACGTCGACCCGGACCTGGCCAGGGTGCCGCGCAGCGCGCTCCCGCCGGGCGCGCTGGTCGTGTACTTCTCCCCGCTGCTCGACGACCGGGCGGTCGAGGCCGCCAGGGACATCAGGGAGCGCGGCCACCCGATGCTCGTGGTGGACGTGCTCAGGGTGGAACCGACCCCGCCCCGCGGGAGCAAGGACGGCAGCCTGGCGCTGCGGCTGTGGCGGATGGACCGGGTCGCGTTGCTCCACGGGTTGCGCTCCACCGGGATCCAGGTCGTGCAGTGGGACGGCGCCGAACCGCTGGACGGCGCGCTGCGCGCGCTCGCCCGGGTGCCGCTGCTGGCGAGGTCGTCGTGATCGTCGGCGACTGGCTGGTTCGGCTCACCTCGCCCGAGGGTGCGGCGTGGCGGCGGCACTGGGCGGCCGGACTGCCGGCCCGGCTGGTGGTCGCGGCGCCGGCGCTGGTCGCGCTCGCGCTGGCCGGCGCCAGCGCCACCGCGCTGCTGGCCGGGCGCTGGCTGACCTGGGTCGGGGTCGCCGCCGTGGTGGCCTACCTGGGATTCGGCGCCCGACCCGGCCCGGCGGTGGCCGCGCTGGCCACGATTCCGGCCGCGGTGACGGTGTTGCTGATGCTGGCCAGCCCGTTGCGGGCCGGACTGGTGCTGGCCGAGGTGGCGCTGCTGCTCGGCTACCTGGTCCTGCTCGACCGCTGGGAGGCACCGGGCGGCGAGTACCTGCGCCGGATCGCGCTGCTGGTGCCCGGCTTGGGCATCGCCACCGCGCTGGTCGCGGTCGGGCTGCTGGTCGCCGGTGGGATGGCCGGCACCTCGATGCTGATCGCGGTGCTCGGCCTCGTCGCGGTGCTCGGCGCTGTCGTGCTCACCGTCAGGTCAGGAAATTTCCGGTAAGCGGACCAGGCCGACCACCCGACTACACCTGGTGACCGGCCGCAAACTCGGTGCATGATCGCGATGCTGAGTCGGTAGCATCGGATCTCGATCCAGTTCCCATTCCCAATCTCACCCAGGAGTTCCCGTGTCCGTCGTCGTTCGCCTCAGTGCCGGCCCGCAGCCCGAGCGCTCGGTGGCGGCCGGGACGACGGCCGGGCAGCTGCTCGCCGACCCCGAGCTGGCCCAAGCGGTTGGCGGCACCCCGGTCGTCGCGGTCCGGGTGAACGGGGGGGCCAGGGACCTCGCGCACGTGCTCGGGGACGGCGATGTGGTGGAGCCGATCCTGATCGACTCGGCCGAGGGACGCGCGATCATGCGGCACTCCTGCGCGCACGTGCTCGCCCAGGCGGTCCAGGACCTGTTTCCGGACGCGAAGCTGGGCATCGGACCGCCGATCGAGAACGGCTTCTACTACGACTTCGACGTGGCCCAGCCGTTCCATCCGGAGGATCTGGAGCGCATCGAGAAGCGGATGCGCGAGATCGTGAAGGCGGGCCAGCGGTTCGTCCGGCGCGCGGTGTCCGACGACGCGGCCAAGGCCGAGCTCGCCGGTGAGCCCTACAAGCTCGAGCTGATCGATCTCAAGGGATCGGCAGCCGCGGACACCGAAGGGGCCAGCGCCGAGGTGGGCGGCGACGAGCTGACCATCTACGACAACGTGGACGCCGGCTCCGGCGAGCTGCGCTGGAAGGACCTGTGCCGTGGCCCGCACCTGCCGACCACCAGGAACATCCTCGCGTTCAAGCTGATGCGCTCGGCCGCGGCCTACTGGCGGGGCAGCGAGGCCAACCCGCAGCTGCAGCGGATCTACGGCACCGGGTGGGAGTCCAAGGACGCGCTGCGGGCGCACCTCGACCACCTCGCCGAGGCGGAGAAGCGTGACCACCGCCGGCTCGGCACCGAGCTCGACCTGTTCTCGTTCCCCGAGGAGATCGGCTCCGGGCTCGCGGTCTGGCACCCCAGGGGCGGGGTCATCCGCCGGGTGATGGAGGAGTACTCCCGGCAGCGGCACGAGCAGGCCGGCTACGAGTTCGTCTACACCCCGCACATCACCAAGGAGGGGCTGTTCCAGACCTCCGGGCACCTGGCCTGGTACGCCGAGGGCATGTACCCGCCGATGGAGATGGAGGGTGCGCGGTACTACCCGAAGCCGATGAACTGCCCGATGCACATCCTGATCTACCGCTCCCGCGGGCGCAGCTACCGAGAGCTGCCGTTGCGGCTGTTCGAGTTCGGCACCGTCTACCGGTTCGAAAAGTCCGGGGTGGTGCACGGCCTGACCAGGGCGCGCGGTTTCACCCAGGACGACTCGCACATCTTCTGCACCCCGGACCAGCTGCAGGACGAGCTGGCCAGCCTGCTGCAGTTCGTGCTCGACCTGCTCGGCGACTACGGGCTGACCGAGTTCACCGCGGAGCTGTCCACCCGGCCGGACAAGTTCGTCGGCGACGTCGCGGACTGGGACAAGGCCGAAGCCGCGCTCGAGGCGGCGCTGAAGAAGGCCGGCGTGGAGTACGTGATCGCCGAGGGCGAGGGCGCGTTCTACGCTCCGAAGATCGACGTGCATGTGAAGGACGCGATCGGCCGCAAGTGGCAGCTGTCCACCCTGCAGGTCGACCTGCAGATGCCAGACCGGTTCGGGCTGGATTTCCAGGCCGCGGACGGCACCAGGCAGAAGCCGTACATGCTGCACCGCGCCCTGTTCGGCTCCGAGGAGCGGTTCTTCGGCATCCTGCTGGAGCACTACGCCGGCGCGTTCCCGCCCTGGCTGGCGCCGGTGCAGGCGGTCGGCATCCCGATCGCCGACACCCACGTGCCGTACCTGGACCAGGTGGTGAGCAGGCTGCGCGCGGCCGGGATCCGGGCCGAGGTGGACAGCTCCGACGACCGGATGCAGAAGAAGATCCGCAACGCACAGAAGCAGAAGGTGCCCTACATGCTGCTGGCCGGCGACGACGACGTGGCCAAGGGCGCGGTCTCGTTCCGCTACCGCAACGGTGAGCAGCGCAATGCGGTGCCGGTGGACGAGGCCGTCGCGGAGATCGTCAAGGCGGTGGCCGACCGCATCCAGGTCTGACCCATGACCGAGCCAGGGGTTCCACAACCGCAGGACGGGGTGGGGGAGCGGGACGCATTCGGCCGGCTCTGGATGCCGCACCGGATGGCCTACATCAAGGGCGAGGGCAAGCCGTCCGGTGACGACCCCGAGCAGGGCTGCCCGTTCTGCCGGGTGCCGTCGCTGTCCGACGCGGACGGCCTGGTGGTGGCCCGCGGCCGGTGGGTCTACGCGGTGCTGAACCTGTATCCGTACAACGGCGGGCACCTGATGGTCTGCCCGTACCGGCACGTGGCCGACCTGGTCGACCTGACCCGGGCCGAGACGCTCGAGCTGGCCGAGTTCACCCAGGCCGCGATCGTGGCGCTGCGCGCGGCCGCGAACGCGCAGGGCTTCAACATCGGGCTCAACCTCGGCTCGGTTGCCGGCGCCGGCATCGCCGCGCACCTGCACCAGCACATCGTGCCGCGCTGGGGCGGCGACACGAACTTCATGCCGGTCGTCGGGCATACCAGGGTGCTGCCCCAGCTCTTGACCGAGACCCGGGCGTTGCTGGCCGCGGCCTGGCCCGCCCCGCCCGCGCGACCGGCGCCTGGCAGGATGGCTCCGTGAGGCAACGCCCGGTGCTGGTGTACGACGGGGACTGCGGGTTCTGCACCCGCTCGGTCCGGCTGGTGGAGCGGATGCCGACCCGGTGCGAGATCGTGGCCTGGCAGTTCGCCGACCTGGACGCGCTCGGCGCGACCCGGGAGCGGGCCGAGTACGAGGTGCTCTGGGTCGCCACCGACGGCCGGGTTTACGGCGGAGCGGACGCGGTGGCGATGTTGCTGCGCGACTGCGGCGGACCCTACGTGCTGCTCGGCGTGCTGATCCGGCTGCCGCTGCTGCGCTCAGTCGCGCGCTGGCTGTACCGCCTGGTCGCCGACAACCGCTACCGGCTGCCCGGCGGCACCCCGGCCTGCGCGCTGCCGGCGGACCAACGCCCGGGCGCGGCCGGCAGCAACCAGTCGCTCCGGCGGGGTGAAGGCTAGCCAGCACACCACGGTCGGCAGGAAGTGGATCGTGATGGCGGCGAACGTGATCACGTGGAACAGCATCCAGAAGCCGATGTAGGCCGCCCGCGCCCGGCCGCGCAGTGCGAACACCACCGGTGAGGTGAACTCGGCGATCAGCAGGCCCCACTGGCCGGCCACCAGCAGCCACGGGAAGCTGACCAGTGGGTCGGCCAGCGCCGTGCCGCGCCGTTCGATCGACCAGGTGAAGACCGCGCCGTTGGCCCAGTCCCAGCCGCCGTGCGCAGCTTGGCGAACGCGGCCAAGAAGTAGGTGGAGACCACCGCGACCTGGATGCAGCGCAGCACCCAGCCGGCCGCTTCGCCGCGCCGCGCGTCGGTCCAGCGCACCCGACCCAGGGTCGGCAGCACCCACAGCGCGACCACCAGGGCGAGGTGGTCGTGATCGACCTTCCCGTAGGACATCCCGATGAAGATCCACCACTGGTATGCGACCGCGACCGTCCAGCCGGCCAGCCGCGGCAACCGGCCGGTCGCGGCGATCGCGCACCCCAGGATGATCGCGATCTGCAGGGTGTGCACCAGCAGCGGGGTGGGCGCAGGCAGGTGCAGGAACCGCGGGATCACGATCGGCGCGTACAGCTCGGCCGGCGCGTAGCCCTTCGGCACGACGTCGTTGACGAACAGGACGATGTCGAGCACCACGAACGGGTAGATCACCGCGCGCAGGATCGCTACCCGAGCGGCCGGCTCAGCCGGGAACCACCAGCGCGCTCTCACCGGACCTCCCACACCGCGAGCTGGTCCACGCTCTGCCCGGCCGGCCTCCGATCCTGCAGCTGGGTGATCTCGACCATCAGGTAGAGCGTGCGGTACTGCGGCTGGTCCGGATGCCGGCGGCGCTGGGCTACCGCGATCCCTTGCAGCAGCGACGGGTCCCGCTCGATCTGCGGCAGCTGGCCCTCGATCTCGGCCCGCGGGATACCGACGCCTTCGGAGGTCAGCGGCACCCTGACCCGGGTGCCGGCGGTCGTGTCGGCCTCGATGAACACCGAGCGGATCTGCCCGTCCGGGTCGACCGAGAACGCGAACTGCACCAGGGGACCGAACGGGAAGTGCTGGTCGGAGCCCCAGATCGTGCCGTAGGCCAGGCCCAGCAGGACCGCCACGGTGGCCGCCAGCCGCCACGCGCGTGCCGGCCAGGTCAGCGTGACCACCTCGGCTTTTCCCCGCGCATGGCGCGGAGCCTACCGGCCGATGTCATCGATCGCGGTGAACGTGGTGGATCCGCCGCAGGAGTCCCGGTTCGGGCTGCAGCTGACCCACCACGATCACACAAACAGGGGCGATCGCGCGGAGCCTGGCTATCCGCTGTCGCCGTCCGCCTTCACCTTGGCGGCCAGCTGGGCGGGCATCGGCTCGTGCCGCACGTAGCTGCGGCTGAACGTGCCGGTGCCGTGCGAGATCGAGCGCAGGTCGATGGAATACCTCGTCATCTCGATCGCCGGCACCTCGGCCTTGATCATGCTGCGGCCGGAGCCGACCGGCTCGGTGCCGAGCACCCGGCCGCGCCGGGTCGACAGGTCACCCATCACCGCGCCGACGTACTCGTCCATGACCAGGATCGAGACCTCGTCCACCGGCTCCAACAGGTCGATCTTCGCGTTGGCCGCGGCCTCCTTGAGTGCCAGCGCGCCGGCGGTCTGGAACGCCATGTCGGAGGAATCCACCGAATGCGCCTTCCCATCCACCAGCGACACCCGGATGTCCACCACCGGATACCCGGCCACCACGCCGCGCTCCATCTGGGTGCGCAGGCCCTTCTCCACCGACGGGATGAACTGCCGTGGCACCGCGCCGCCGACCACCTTGTCGACGAACTCGAACCCGGCACCGGACGGCAGCGGCTCCACCTCGATGTCGCAGATCGCGTACTGGCCGTGGCCGCCGGACTGCTTGACGTGCCGCCCCTTGGCCTTGGCCGGAGCGCCGAACGTCTCCCGGAGCGACACCTTGACCGGGATCGAGTCCACCGCGACGCCGTAGCGGTTCTTCAGCCGGTCGAGCAGCACGTCGACGTGTGCCTCACCCATGCACCACAGCACCATCTGCTTGGTCTCCGGGTTGTGGTCAAGGCGCATGGTCGGATCCTCGGCGACCAGCCGGGACAGGCCCTGGGACAGCTTGTCCTCGTCCGCCTTGGAGTGCGCGACGATCGCCACCGGAAGCAGCGGCTCGGGCATCACCCACGGCTCGATCAGCAGCTGGTTGTCCTTGTCGGACAGGGTGTCGCCGGTTTCCGCCCTGGTCAGCTTCGCCACCGCGATGATGTCGCCGGCGATGGCCTGGCTCGCGGTGCGCTGGACCTTGCCCAGCGGCGAGGACAGCGCGCCCATCCGCTCGTCCACGTCGTGGTCCTCGTGCCCGCGGTCGGCCAGCCCGTGCCCCGACACGTGCACGGTGGCGTCCGGGCGCAGCGTTCCGGAGAAGACCCGGACCAGGCTGATCCGCCCGACGTACGGGTCAGACGTGGTCTTGACCACCTCGGCCACGAGCGGCCCGGCCGGGTCGCAGGTCAGCGGGCCCTTGGGCTTGCCGTCCGGGGTGGTCACCGGGGGCACTTCGTGCTCGAGCGGGGACGGGAACGCCTTGGTGATCACCTCGAGCAGCTCGGCGGTGCCGAGCCCTTCCGGGGTCAGCGCGCTGCCTAGCACCGGGTAGAACGAGCCGCGCGCGACCGCCGTCTCCAGGTCCTTGATCAGAATGTCCAGCTCGATGTCCTCGCCGGAGAGGTAGCGGTCCATCAGGGACTCGTCCTCGCTCTCCGCGATGACGCCCTCGATCAGCGCGTTCCGCGCGTTCTCGATCAGCGGCAGGTGCGGAGGCTCGGGTGGTTTCTCCACCCGGGTGCCGCCGGTGTAGTCGTACACCTGCTGGGTCAGCAACCCGATCAGCCCGGCCGCGGTGCCGTCGTCGGCATGCAGCGGCAGGTAGAGCGGCAGCACGCCGTCGCCGAAGACGCGCTGGCAGATGGCCACCATCTCGTCGAAGTCGGCCCGGTGGTGGTCCAGCTTGGTGATCACGACCGCGCGGGGCATCCCGACCGCGGCGCACTCCTCCCAGAGCAGCTGGGTTCCGCCGTCGACGCCGTCGGCGGCGGAGATGACGAACAGTGCGGCGTCCGCGGCGCGTAGCCCGGCGCGCAGGTCACCGACGTAGTCGGCGTATCCGGGGGTGTCGAGCAGGTTGACCTTGACGCCGTCGTGCTCGATCGGCGCCAACGACAGCGAGACGGATCTCTGCTGGCGGAGCTCGGCCTCGTCGAAGTCCGAGACCGTGGTGCCTTCCTCGACGCGACCGGCCCGGGAGATCGTCCCGGTCGCGACGAGCAGGGACTCCACGAGAGTCGTCTTGCCGGCGCCGGTATGGCCGACCAGCACGACGTTGCGAATCGCAGCGGGCTGGTCAGCCACCGGTGCCCTGCCGGCGGCTCCCGAGGGGTTGGCTGCCTTGTCAGCCATGACGTGCCACCTCCTCGTGCGGCGGGCGCGTGCATCACGTCCGTCGGCGATGTACCTCGCGCGCCCGGTTGCCCCGAGCCAACTCCTGTCCGGCTGCCATGTAAAGGGCTCACCGGATGGCGGCTGCGCCCGGACCGCGAGTAATGATCGGCTCGATCCCGGCGGATACCATGACCGACCATGTTGAGCCTGCATACGCGCGAGTTCTGGGGTCGGCTGCTGCTAGCGCCGGCCCGGGGGCTGGCGCGGGCAGGAGTCAGCCCGGATCTGATCACCGTGATCGGTACGCTCGGCCTGGTCGCCGCCGCGCTGGTCTTCTACCCACGCGGCAACTTCTTCGTCGGCACCGTGGTGATCACGCTGTGCGTGTTTTCCGACATGATCGACGGGGCACTGGCTCGGGTCACCGGCCGGACCTCCAAGTGGGGCGCGTTCCTCGACTCCACGCTCGACCGGGTCGGTGACGCGGCGATCTTCGTCGGGCTTTCCTGGTGGTTCGCCCGGGCCGGGGACGATCCGTTGCTGCTGGCGCTGTGCCTGTACTGCCTGGTGTCCGGCGCGGTGGTCTCCTACGCCAAGGCGCGTGCCGAGGGGCTCGGCCTGACCTGCAACGTCGGCATCGCCGAGCGCGCCGAGCGGCTGCTGCTCGTGCTGGTGACCACCGGGCTGGACGGACTCGGCGTGCCCTACGTCCAGGCCGCCGGGCTCTGGGTGCTGGCCGTGGCCAGCACGTTCACGCTTGGGCAGCGGATGGTCACGGTCTACCGGCAGGTCGCGGCGAGCCGGCTGCCGGGTGGCACGGCCGGATGAGCCGGCTCGGGCACCAGCTCACCGACACCGGATACGGACTGGGTTGGACCGTGGTCAAACGGCTCCCTGAGCGGACCGCGCACCGGTTGTTCCGGACCGTGGGTGACCGGGTCTGGGCTCGCCGTGGACCCGCGGTGCGCCAACTGGAGCGCAACCTGCGCCGGGTGGTCGGGCCCGCCATGTCCGAGGCCGAGCTGCGCGCGTTGTCCAGGCGGGCGATGCGCTCTTACTGCCGGTACTGGTGCGAGACGTTCCGGCTCCCGGTCTGGTCCCGCGAGCGGGTCATCGGCACGGTGCGCACGATCGGCGAGGAGCACTTCCGCGGGTCGCTGGCGAGCGGCCGAGGCACCGTGGTGGCGCTCCCGCACATGGCGAACTGGGATCACGCCGGGGCGTGGGCGGTGCTCACCGGTGCGCCGCTGACCACGGTGGCCGAGCGGCTCCGCCCGGAGTCGCTGTTCGAGCGGTTCCTCGACTACCGGCGCAGCCTCGGCATGGAGGTGCTGCCGCTGGGCGCGGACAACCTGTCCGTGGTGCTGGCCGACCGGTTGCGGTCCGGCCGGCTGGTCTGCCTGGTGGCCGATCGGGACCTGTCCGCGAGCGGGATTCCGGTGGACTTCTTCGGCGAGCCGGCCAAGTGCCCGCCCGGCCCGGCGGCGTTGGCCGTGCAGACCGGCGCCGCGCTGATCCCGGCCGATCTCTGGTACGAACCGCGCGGGCTGGTCATCCGGTTCCATCCGGAGATCCCGGTGCCGGCCGCGGCCCGGCTACGCGAGAAAGTGGTAGGGATGACCAGGGATCTGGCCAAGATCTACGAGCACGGCGTCGCCGACCATCCGGAGGATTGGCACATGCTGCAGCGGTTCTGGCCCGCGGACGCGCCGGCCGGCGCCAAGCCGGATCGGTAGGGCGATCATGCGCGTCGGGATCGTCTGCCCCTACTCCCTGGATCATCCCGGCGGGGTGCAGTCGCACGTCCGCGATCTGGCCGAGGAGCTGATGCTGGCCGGCCACGACATCAGCGTGCTGGCTCCGGCCGACGACGACGCTCCGGTGCCGGCCTACGTGGTGCCCGCCGGGCGGGCGGTCCCGGTGCCCTACAACGGCTCGATCGCCCGGCTCAACTTCGGCCTGCTGTCCAACACCCGGGTCCGGCGCTGGCTGCGCGAGGGCGAGTTCGACGTGCTGCACGTGCATGAGCCGATGGCGCCCGGGCTCGGTCTGCTGGCCTGCTGGGCCGCGGACGGCCCGATCGTCGGCACGTTCCACAGCGCCATGATCAGGTCTCGGGCGATGGCCGCGGCCTACTCGATCCTGCAGCCGGCGCTGGAGAAGCTGTCCGCTCGGATCGCGGTGTCCGAGCAGGCCAGGCGCACGCTGGTCGAGCATCTGGGCGGCGACGCGATCCTGATCCCGAACGGGGTCATGGTGCGACGGTTCACCGGGGCCGAGCCGCTGCCTGGATGGCCGGGGCAGGGTGGCGCGCTCGGTTTCGTCGGCCGGTTCGAGGAGCCGCGCAAGGGCTTCGGCGTGCTGCTCGAGGCGTTCACCATGCTGGCGCCTGACCGCCCTGGGTTGCGCCTGCTGGTGGTCGGGCGCGGTGATGCCGACGAGGCGCTGGCCGGGCTCGACCCGGCGCTGCGGGAGCGGGTGACCATGCTCGGCATGGTGCCCGACCACGAGAAGGCCAGGATGCTGCGCTCGGTGGACGTCTACGTGGCGCCGAACACCGGCGGAGAGAGCTTCGGGATCATCCTCACCGAGGCGATGGCGGCCGGTACCCCGGTGCTGGCCAGCGATATCGACGCGTTCACCAGGGTGCTCGAGGACGGCAAGGCCGGCGTGCTGTTCCACAACCAGGACCCGGCCGCGCTGGCCACCGAGGCGGGCCGGATGCTGGACGACCCGCCGTACCGGCTCGGCCTGGCCGAGGCCGCCAGCGCCACGGTCAAGCAGTACGACTGGGCCACCGTCGCCGCCGACGTGGCAGCGGTCTACGAGACCGTGGCCGGCCCGGCGACCCGGGTGTCGGAGGACCGGCGATCCAGGTTCGGCAGGTTCGGCCTGTGAACGAGCGAAGCGAGCGAACGAGTGGGCAGTGCACCTCCGTGAGTGCGGCCGCCGAGCGTAGCGAGGTGGACGCGTGAACGGATGGGGTTGGTGGCTGCTGGTCGCGCTGGTGCTGCTCGCCTGGTCGGTGTGGTGGACCGCGCTGCGGCTCGACCGGCTGCACGCCCGGCTCGACGGATCCCGGGCCGCACTGGACGCCCAGCTGGTCAGGCGCTCGGCGGTCGCCCTCGAGATCGGCACCTCGGGATTGCTCGACCCGGCCTCGTCCGTGCTGCTCGCCGAGGCGGCGCACGAGGCCCGCGAGGCCGACCCGGTCGACCGGGAGCTGGCCGAGTCCAACCTGTCCAGGGCGCTGCGGGCGGCCCTGGACGAACCGGGGCAGCGGGCCGAGCTCGACCGCGCGCTCGGCGGGTCCGAGCTGCTCGCCGACCTGGGCGCGGCCAGCCGCCGAGTGATCATGGCGCGCCGTTTCCACAACGACGCGGTCCGGGCTACCCAGGGGCTGCGCCGGACCCGCCGGGTGCGCTACCTGCGGCTGGCCGGCCGAGCCCCACGCCCGGAACCGTTCGAGATGGACGACGAGCCCCCGGAGAGCCTGGCTCGGGCGCTGTAGGGCGTGCGGTAGCCGGTGGCAAGCGGCTGTGGCCGGATATGCCGGACATCGGGCCGGCCGTACCATGGGGACGAGTCCCGCATATCCCTTTCGGTCCTTACCCAGTGAGGCGTTTTCTGTGAGCACGACTGACCCAATGAAGATCGACCAAGGCTCTGCTGCCGGCGGCCAGGTGACCGGGACGGCGCGGGTCAAGCGCGGCATGGCCGAGATGCTCAAGGGCGGAGTGATCATGGACGTGGTCACCCCGGAGCATGCGAAGATCGCCGAGGATGCCGGTGCGGTCGCGGTGATGGCGCTCGAGCGGGTCCCGGCCGATATCCGGGTCGAGGGCGGCGTGGCCAGGATGAGCGACCCCGACATGGTCCAGGGGATCATCGAGGCGGTCTCCGTCCCGGTGATGGCCAAGGTCAGGATCGGGCACTTCGTCGAGGCCCAGGTGCTGCAGGCGATCGGGGTCGACTACGTCGACGAGTCCGAGGTGCTCACTCCGGCCGACGAGTCGCACCACATCGACAAGTGGGCGTTCACGGTGCCGTTCGTGTGCGGTGCCACCAACCTGGGCGAGGCGCTGCGCCGGATCTCCGAGGGTGCCGCGATGATCCGGTCCAAGGGCGAGGCCGGCACCGGCAACGTGGTCGAGGCGACCCGGCACATGCGCGACATCCGGTCCCAGCTCCGGGCGCTGTCCACGATGGACGACACCGAGCTGTTCGCCGCCGCCAAGGAGCTGCGGGCGCCCCACGAGCTGGTCGCCGAGGTGGCCGCGGCCGGCAAGCTGCCGGTGGTGCTGTTCACCGCGGGTGGCATCGCGACCCCGGCTGACGCCGCGATGATGATGCAGCTCGGCGCCGAGGGGGTGTTCGTGGGCTCCGGCATCTTCAAGTCCGGTGACCCGGCCAAGCGGGCCGAGGCGATCGTGAAGGCGACCACGTTCTACGACGACCCGGACGTGATCGCCAAGGTCTCCCGCGGGCTCGGCGAGGCGATGGTAGGGATCAACGTCTCGACGCTTCCTGAGGCGGATCGGCT
>JAKEEW010000068.1 GCA_022616375.1 Sporichthyaceae bacterium | reverse complement strand
GTCACCTATGGTGGCCGCGAAATCGACTGATACGTAAGGGAAATCCGACAGACAGCTCGCCCCGATCCGCGCTGGGTAACGGTCGATTCGCGAGCTGTTACCGAGGCGGTTGCCACCGACCCAACATGCAATATGGTGTGACTGATCGTGTCAGGGTGGTCACGCGCCGATCGGCTATGTCGAGGCTGTCCCGAGCCAGGTCCGCATGACCGGATCGACTTGGGAAGAGGCACCATGCTTGGGAACTCGGGTCCGAGCGCTCGTCGATTAGCAGAAGCGGGGGACAGCCGGGCCGAACAGTGTAGTCGATGAGCGCACCGGGGGGCCTGGCGCGTAAGTCGGTTGGCACCCCATCGCTGTGGTTCTTTGCGGTGGGTGCGTCCTCGCCGATGACCGTGCTCGCCGGTGGTGTGATCGCGACCTACGCGGCGACCGGCGTGGTCGGCGTACCGCTGAGCTTCATCCTGCTGGCCGGCGCTCTGGCACTGCTGACCGTGGGCTACGTCGCGATGAGCCGGCACGTCGCGCACGCCGCGACGCTGTACGCGCTGCTGGCCCACGGGCTGGGTCGGGCGGTCGGGGTCGCCGGCGCCGCGGTTGCGCTGGACGCCTATAACGCGATCCAGTTCAGCCTCTACGGGTTGGTCGGTATCACGCTGGCCGCGAGCTCGGTGGCGAATGGTGGCGCTGGGCCGCGGTGGTGTGGCTGGTGGTGACCACGGTTGGTCTGTTGCGGATCACCATCAACGCCAGGGTGCTGGCGCTGGCCCTGATCGCCGAGTTGTGCATCATCATGCTGTTCGACCTCGGCTCGCTGATCCACGCGGCGGACGGGATCAGCCTCGATCCGCTGATGCCGGATCGGCTGTTCGTCGACGGGGTCGGTGGCGTGCTGGCGCTGGGCATGGCCGCGTTCGTCGGCTACGAGTCAGGGCCGGTGTTCGCCGAGGAAGCGCGCGGACCGCGCACGGTGCCGCGGGCCACGTTCGCCGCGCTGGCGTTCCTCGGCCTGTTCTACGCGTTCTCGGCCTGGGCGCTCGCGATCGGGGTCGGCCCGGACCGGGTGGTTGACGCGGCCAGGGATCCGGCCGCGGGGCTGCCGTTCTCGGTGTTCGAGGCCTCGTACGGCCCGGCCTACGGGCCACCGCTGGTCTCGGTCGCGACCGTGCTGCTGGTGACCAGCATCTTCGCCGCGATGCTCAGCTTCCATAACGGCGTCGCCAGATACCTGTTCGCGCTCGGTCGGGAGCGGGTGCTGCCGCCCGCCTTGGCCAGGACCGGC
>JAKEEW010000067.1 GCA_022616375.1 Sporichthyaceae bacterium | reverse complement strand
GGTGAGCCGGGGCACGGCACGGCGCGCACCAGCTCGGGGTGCGCGGCCATGAAGCCGCGAGCGCCGGCGTCGCCGTGCGCGGCGTCGGCCACCGGGTCCCAGAGCGCGCGCGGGATCAGCACCGGGTGGCTGCGCCCGCCGGGCAGCGGATACTCGGCCAGCACAAGGCGATCCGGGTCGAGCCCGCGGCGCACGGTCGCCACCGCCTCCGGCAGCACCCAGGGCTGGTCCACCAGGGCCACCACAGCTCCGGCGACATCCACGGGCGCCGTCGCGGCGAGGGCGCACAACCCGGCACGCAGCGACGAGCCCATCCCGCTGGCCCAGTCCGGATTGGTCACGATCCACTCGGCGTCGGTGAGCAGCTCACCCAGCGGGGCCGCGCCTTCGACCACCACGACCGGGTCACAGCCGCCGGCCCGCAACAACCGCACCCCGCGCACCACAAGCGGCACCCCGTCAAGCTCTACCAGAGCCTTAGGCCGACCCAGACGGCGACCGGCGCCGGCCGCAAGCAGCAGTCCGGCGACCCGGGCGCCGTTACTGGTCATACATCGACACCGGGGGCAGGTGGTCGTCGCCGCCGTGGATCCGCCCCGCGGTGGCCGACAGCGGCTGCCCGCTCCCGCCCCAGCGGTTGGCCACGATCTCGGCCGCGATCGAGACCGCGGTCTCCTCCGGGGTCCGGGCGCCGATGTCCAGCCCGATCGGGGAGGCCAACCGGGACAGCTCGGCGTCGGTCAGCCCGGCCTCGCGCAACCGGGCCAACCGGTCGGAGTGGGTGCGCCGGGAGCCCATCGCGCCGATGTAGCCGGCCGGGGTACGCAGCGCAACCTCGAGCAGCGGTACGTCGAACTTGGGGTCGTGGGTCAGTACGCAGATCACGGTGCGCGCGTCGACCTCGGTGCCGGCCAGGTAGCGGTGTGGCCAGTCGACCACCACCTCGTCCACGTCCGGGAACCGGGCCGGGGTCGTGAACACCGCACGCGCATCGCACAGGGTGACCCGGTAGCCGAGCAGCCGGCCCATCCGGGCCATCGCCGAGGCGTAGTCGATCGCGCCGAAGATGAGCATCCGCGGTGCCGGCGCGAACGAGTGCACGAACACCTCGACCTCGTCCCGGCGCCGCTGGCCGCGCCGGCCGTAGCGGCGCAGCCCGGTCGCACCGTGCTCGAGCATCCCGCGGGCGTCGTCGGTGACCGCCGAGTCCAGGCCGGCCGAGCCCAGCGACCCGTCGGTGCGGTCCGGCCAGACCATCAGCCGGGCCGGGGCCAGACCGCGGACCACGGTCGCCACCGCTACCGGGCGGTGCTCCTCGATCGCCTCGATCACCTTGCCGAGCTCGGGAAACAGTCCGGTGTCGATCGGTTCGACCAGCACGTCGATGATGCCGCCGCAGGTCAGCCCGACCGCGATCGCGTCGTCATCGCTGACCCCGTACCTGACCAGCTCAGGTTCCCGGCGCGCCATCACGTCCTGGGCCAGCTCGTAGACCGCGCCCTCCACGCATCCGCCGGACACCGAGCCGGCAACCGAGCCGTCCGGCGCAACCACCATCGCGGCACCCGGCTGGCGGGGCGCGCTGCGGTAGGTGCCGACCACGGTGGCCAGCCCGATCGTCCGGCCGCTGGCGTAGCCGCGCTTGAGCTCGGTGAGCACGTCACGCACCGGCGGCTCCTCCCACTCGCTCGGCGCCGAGCAGATCCGCCAGCCGCTGGTACGCGGCGAGGCTGTGCCCGGCGACGAAGTCGTCAACGTGTGGCAGCGCGGCAACCATCCCGGCGGTGGCCGGCCGGTATCCGTCGTGCGCCTTGTGTGGGTTGACCCAGATCACCCGGTGCGCGAGCCGGTGCAGCCGGGCCATCTGCAGGCCGAGCAGCTCGGACCCGCCGCGCTCCCAGCCGTCCGAGGCGACCACCACGATCGCTCCCCTGGCCCGGTCCCGCCAGCGTTGCAGGAACACCCCGAGCTGCTCGCCGAGCCGGGTGCCGCCCGACCAGTCGGGAATGCTGCCCGCGGCCGCGATCAGCGCCAGCGAGACATCCCGCTGCCGCAGCTCACGGGTGACCCGAGTGAGCCGGGTGCCCATCGTGTAGGCCTCGACCGTGCGCGGGTGGGTGCTGACGGTGGCGTAGGCGAACCGCAACAACGTGTCCGCGTAGGCCTGCATGGATCCGCTCACGTCCAGCAGCAGCACGATCCGGCGGGGCCGGTCGCGATGCCGGCGGCGCAGCAACCGATTCGGCTCGCCGCCTTCGCGCAGGATCGTGCGGACTGTCCGGTGCGCGTCGATCGGGCCGCGGTGCGCGGGCCGATAGCGCCGGGACCGCCGGCGCGGGGTCACCGGGCGGAGCAGCGCGAGCAGCGTCCGAGCCTGCTCGCGCTCCGGCTCGGTGAGCCCGGCCAGATCCCGGTGCCGCAGCAGCTCGATGTCGCTGGCACCCTCCGGCATCGAGGTGGTCCCGGCGGGCTGATCGGTGTCCCGGTTCTCCAGCGCCGCGGCCGGCGTCGCGGCCCGAACCTCGGTCAGTGCCGGCAGCCGGATCGGGATCGGGCGGGGCCGGCCGGCCAGCCAGGCGCTGAACACCGCGTCGTAGCGGGAGATGTCGTCCCGGCTGGCGCAGAACGTGAGCCGGCCGGCCCAGTACACGTGGTCGGCGCGCAACGGATCGAGCTCGTGGACGGCCGCGGCGAAGGCCTCGGTCCGGTCGGTCGCCACGGCCAGCCCGCCCTGCCGGGCCAGCTCGGCGAACCCGGCCAGCGCGGCCGCACCGGCGCGCCCGGTCACCGCGCGGCTCCTCCCGTGACCAGCACGTCCATGCCCTGGCCGCGGACCAGCTCCAGATCCTCCTTGTGCTTGAGCACCGCGCCGAGCGTGCGGTCCGCGGCGTCCGCCTGGAGCAGGTCCATCCGGATCGTGCGCAGCGCGGCGGCCCAGTCCAGCGCTTCCGCGATCCCCGGCGGCTTGAGCAGGTCAAGCGTGCGCAGGTGCCTCGTCGCACTGGCAATTTGGGTGGCCAGCCGCTCGGACACGTCCGGCAACCGGCGCTGGATGATGGCGATCTCGCGCTCCAGGCTCGGATGGTCGAGCCAGTGGTAGAGGCAGCGCCGTTTGAGCGCGTCGTGCACGTCCCTGGTCCGGTTGCTGGTCACCACCACCATCGGCGGCCGCTCGGCCCGGATCGTGCCGAGCTCCGGCACCGTGATGGTGAAGTCGGACAGCACCTCGAGCAGGAACGCCTCGAACTCGTCGTCGGCCCGGTCCACCTCGTCGATGAGGAGCACCTTGCCTTCGGCCTCGCCCGGGCCGGCCGGTTCGATCGCGCGCAGCAGCGGCCGGGCGATCAGAAACCTGCGGTCGTACAGCTCCCCCTCGATGGTCCGCGTGTCGGTGCTGCCGGCGGCCTCGGCCGCGCGCAGGTGCAGCAGCTGGCGGGGGAAGTCCCAGTCGTAGAGCGCCTGGCTGGCGTCGATGCCCTCGTAACACTGCAGCCTGATCAGCTCGGCGCCGGTGGCCTCGGCCAGGGCGGCGGCCAGTGAGGTCTTACCGACCCCGGCCTCGCCCTCGCAGAACAGCGGCTTGCCCATGGCCAGTGCCAGGTAGGCGGCGGTGGCTAGGCCGTCGTCGGCGAGGTAGCCGGTCGCCGCGAGCCGGCGGGCCAGGTCATCGGGGGAACCGAGATCCATTGAGCCGCCTTCGAGGGGTCGAGGAGCCATAGGGTGAGGCTACTTCGGGGTAGCCGCGGGCAGTACGGCCATGTCTGACCTTGGCGTAAACCGCCGCCGGCGATCATCTACGGATCGGGATCTAGTCGTTGCGCTCGGTGGCCGAGCGGGTGGCAACCAGCTGGCGCAGCTGCCGGACCGCCGCGATCGCCCGCTCGCCGTCGTTGGCCTGGATCGCCATCACCGCCAGCGTGTCGCCGTCGGCCAGATCGAGAAGCACCCACGGGTCGCCGCGGCGGAACCCCACCCGGACCACCTCGGGCCACTCCAGGAACCGGGCCCGGAACGGATTGACCACGGTCAGGCCGCGCTCCTCGGCGACCAGCCTGGGCCGGGCCATCACGCACAGGAACCCGGCCACCGCAGCTCCGGTCAGGAACACGCCGAGCCGGTCGAGCAGCCCCCAGCCGGCCGGCAGCGCGGCCGCGACCAGGGACAGGATGACGAAGACCGCGACCGCGAGGCCGTACGGCACGATCCGACCACGCCGGGGCCGGAACACCACCGGGAGGTCCGGCGGAGCCGGCACGGAGCCCGGCGACGAGGAGGCGGTGGACATGACCGGCCGGGGTTCTAGATCCGGCATGCGTGGATCGCGGTGACCAGGATCGCCCGGGCACCGAGCTCCCAGAGCTCGTCCATGATCCGCTGGGCGTCCAGCCGCGGCACCATCGCCCGCACCGCCACCCAACCGGCCTCGTGCAGCGGCGACACGGTCGGCGATTCCAGCCCGGGTGTGACCGCGCACGCGGCGTCGACCTTGTCGACGGTGATGTCGTAGTCCATCAGCACGTACTGCCGTGCCACCAGCACCCCTTGCAGCCGCCTGACCAGCTGACCCAGTTCGTCCCGCTCAGCCCGGTCGGGCGCGATCAGAACCGCCTCGGACTCCAGGATCGGATCGCCGATCACTCGCAGCCCGGCCGCGTCCAGGGTGGCGCCGGTGGACACCACGTCGGCGACCGCATCCGCGACCCCGAGCCGGACCGCGTTCTCCACCACCCCGTCCAGCCGGATGACCTCGGCTGCCACACCGGCGTCGGCCAGATACTTGCCGACCAGCCCCGGATACGCGGTGGCCACCCGCCGGCCGGACAGCTGCGCTACCTCGCTCGCACTACCCGGTGGGACCGCGAAGCGCACCGTGGACTCGCCGAACCCGAGCCGCAGGATCTCCTCGGCGGCCGCTCCCGAGTCGCACAGCATGTCGCGCCCGGTGATGCCCACGTCGAGCCGGCCTCGCCCGACGTACACCGCGATGTCTCGCGGCCGAAGGAACAGGAACTCCACCCCGTTGTCGGTGTCGTGCACCACGAGATGCCGGTGGTCCGGCGTCACCCGATAGCCGGCCTCGCCGAGCATCCGCAGCGCCGGCTCAGCCAGCATGCCCTTGTTCGGCAGCGCAACTCGCAGCATGGTCAAAGCCTTCCTTCCCGACTCAAAGCCGGGCATAGACGTCGGCCAGGGTCAGCCCGCGGGCGAGCATCAGCACTTGAGCGTGGTAGAGCAGTTGCGCGATCTCCTCCGCGACCCGGTCGTCCGGCTCGTACTCGGCGGCCAGCCAGGTCTCGGCCGCTTCCTCCACGATCTTCTTGCCGATCGCGTGCACACCGGCATCCAGCAGCTCAACCGTGCGGGAGCCGTCCGGGCGGGCGGCTGCGCGCGCGACCAGCCGCTGGTACAGCTGGTCGAAGGTGGTCACGACGAGCCAGGGTAGCCGCGTGCCGGCTTGTCCGGCCGGCGCCCGGCCGCCACAGTCGGATCATGCGGTGGTATGCGGAACAACCGGCCCGAGCAACCCGTCAGGTACTGGCCGACCTGTTCGTCCTGGTTTGGTCGGCGTTGTGGATCTGGGCGGCCTCCTGGGTCTTCGATCTGGTCAACAAGCTGGCCACGCCTGGGCAGAAGCTGGAGAACGGCGCCACCAGCCTGGCCAGCAGCCTGTCCGACGCCGGTCAACGGGCTAACGGCGTGCCGGTGGTCGGCGACTCGCTGTCCCGGCCGTTCGAGTCGGCGAGCCAGGCGTCCACCCAGGTCGCCGAGGCCGGCCAAGGACTGCAGGACGGGGTGCGCAACCTGGCCTGGCTGCTGGCCATCCTGATCGTCGTGCTCGCGGTCGGGACGGTGGTAGCGCTGTGGCTGGCGTTGCGGCTGCACTACCTCCGGCAGGCCACGGCTGCGTCCAGGTTGCGCGACGCGAACCCGGACACCGACCTGTTCGCATTGCGCGCGCTCGTACAGCAGCCGCTGGCCACGCTGGTCAAGGTCGACCAGGATCCGGCCGCGGCCTGGCGGCGGGGCGACCCACCGGTCGTGGCAAAGCTGGCCGAGCTCGAGCTGAACCGCTGGGGACTGCGCGCCCGGCCGGGCTGAGTCGCTACGTCGGTCAGGGAATGCGTTCGGGGCGCAGCGAGTGCAGGGTGAGCGCGGTGGACACCGCCGCCAGCGCCGCGTCGTACCCCTTGTCCTCGCGTGATCCGGGCAACCCGGCCCGGTCGTACGCCTGCTGCTCGGTGTCGCAGGTGAGCACGCCGAACCCGATCGGGATCCCGTGCCGCACGCTGACCTCGGTGAGCCCGACCGTGGCCGCCTGGCAGACGTAGTCGAAGTGCGGCGTACCGCCCCTGACCACCACCCCGAGCGCGACCACCGCGTCGTAGCCGCGCTCGGCCAGTGCGCCGGCCGCTACCGCAAGCTCGAACGTGCCCGGCACCCGCAGCACGGTCGGCTGCTCGATCCCGGCCTCGCCCAGCGCCCGCAGCGCTCCGGCCAGCAGCGCATCGGTGGCCTCCGCGTGCCAGCGGGCGGCGACGATCCCGATCCGCAGGTCTTGCGCGTCCTCGATGGGGATATCGGGACTCCCGGTTCCAGCCACCGGCGGCTCCTCCTTCCACGTGCTACGTGCTAACCCGGCTCTGCTGTCCGGCTAGCCCAGCTGTGCTGTCTAGCTAACCCAGCTCTGCTGTCTTGCTAACCCAGCCCGGACAGCTCATGGCCCATCCGGTCCCGCTTGGTGCGCAGGTAGCGCAGGCTGTCCATGGTCGGTGGCACCTGCAGCGGCACCGAGCCGGCCACATCGAGCCCGAAACCGAGCAGTGCGGTCCGCTTCGCCGGGTTGTTGGTCAGCAACCGCAGGCTGCGCACGCCCAGGTCGGTGAGGATCTGCGCTCCGGCGCCGTAGTCCCTGGCGTCGACCGGGTAGCCCAGGCTCAGGTTCGCCTCCACCGTGTCGTGCCCGGCGTCCTGCAGCTCGTACGCGCGCAGCTTGGCCATCAGCCCGATGCCGCGTCCCTCGTGCCCGCGCAGGTATACCACCACGCCCCGGCCCTGCTCGGCGACCTGGCGCATGGCCGCGACGAACTGCGGGCCGCAGTCACAGCGCATCGACGTGAACACGTCCCCGGTCAGGCACTCCGAATGCAGCCGGACCAGCACGTCGCTGCCGTCGCCTAGGTCGCCGTACACCAGCGCAACGTGCTCGGCACCCTCGATCGCGCTGCGGTAGCCGATCGCGGTGAACTCGCCGAACTCGGTCGGCAGCCGCACCGCGACCTCGCGCTTGACCAGCCGCTCGGTTCGCCACCGGTGGCGGATCAGGTCCGCGATCGACACGATGGCCAGGCCGTGGGTGCGGGCGAACTGGACCAGCCCGGGCAGCCGCAGCATCGAGCCGTCATCGTTGACCAGCTCGCAGATCGCGCCGGCCGGAGTCAGCCCGGCCAGCCTCGCCAGGTCCACCGCGGCCTCGGTGTGGCCCGGCCGGCGCAGCACGCCACCCTCGACCGCCCGCAGCGGGAACACGTGCCCGGGCCTGGTCAACTCGTAGGGCTCGGTGGCCGAGTCGACCAGTACCCGCAACGTGCGAGCCCGGTCGGCGGCCGAGATCCCGGTCGTCACCCCGTCCCTGGCGTCGACCGACACGGTGTACGCGGTGCCCTTGCGGTCCTCGTTCACCGCGGTCATCGGGGGCAGCTTGAGCCGGTCCAGCTCGTGCCCTTCCATCGGTACGCAGATCACCCCGCTGGAGTACCGGATCATGAAGCCGACCAGCTCCGGGGTCGCCTTGGACGCCGCGAACATCAGGTCGCCCTCGTTCTCCCGGTTCTCGTCGTCCACCACCACGATCGCGTGGCCGGCGGCAAGCTCGCCGATCGCCCGCTCGATCGAGTCCAGCCGCAGATCCTCGGCGACCTGGCTCATCCCCGCACCTCCAGCAGTCGTTCGACGTACTTCGCAATGACATCGACCTCGAGGTTCACCGGATCGCCCGGCTCCTTTCGGCCGAGCGTGGTCTGCTCGAGCGTGGTCGGGATGAGCGCGACCGAGAACCAGTGCGGCCCCACCTCGACCACGGTCAGGCTGGTGCCGTCCACCGCGATCGAACCCTTGGTCGCGACGTACCTGGCCAGTTCCGCCGGCAGCTCGATGACCAGCAGATCCCAGTGCTCGGACCGGGTCCGGCTGATCAGCGTGCCGACCCCGTCCACGTGCCCCTGCACGATATGCCCGCCGAGCCGGCCGCCGGCGCCGTCGACCGCGTGTGCGGCGACCGGGCGTTCCAGGTTGACCGGATCGCCGGTCGCCAGCCGACCAAGCGTGGACCGGCTCAGCGACTCGGCCATCACGTCCGCGCTGAACTCGCCGTCGCCGCGCTCGACCACGGTCAGGCAGACCCCGTTGACCGCGATCGAGTCGCCCGGCTTGGTATCCGTGGTGACCAGCGGCCCGCGTACCCGCAGGACCGCACCGTCCGGCAGCCGCTCGAGCGCGACGACCGTGCCGAGCTCCTCAACAATCCCGGTGAACATCTACCGTCCCCCTTTGTCGTCGGCCCCGGCGGTGGACCCGTCGGTCGGCCCGGTGGTGGACCCGTTGGTGGCCGCGCCGTTGGCCCCGACTTGCATGGGTCGGGCCACCACCTTCAGGTCCGGACCGAGCTGGCAGATCTCGTCGATCCGGAGCCGGACGGCCCCGTCGATGGAGGCCGCGGCCCAGCCGTCCAGCACCGGACGTCCAGTGCTGCCGATCAGCGCCGGGGCAAGGTAGCCGACCACCCGGTCGATCCGGCCGGCCGCGAGCAGCGCGCCGGCCAGCGCCGGGCCGCCCTCGAGCAGCACGCTGACCACCTCGCGCTCGCGCAGCGCGGCAAGCAGGGCATCCAGGTCGAGACCGCGCGTCGCCCTGGGCAGTCGGACTATCTCGGCCTTGGCGGACACCGCCGGATCCACGGCCGCGTCGGCGGCGACCGCGAGCAGCGTCGGTGCCGCCTCGTCGAGGACCCGGGCGCCGGGCCGGATCCGCGCCTCGGTGTCGACCACGACCCGCAGCGGTGGCTGCGGCCGCAGCAACGGCACGTGCCGCACCGCGAGGTGCGGGTCGTCGGCGAGCAGTGTCCCGGAACCAACCAGTACCGCGTCGGCCTGCGCCCGCAGCCGGTGCGCGTCGGCGCGGGAGGCGGCGCTGGTCACCCAGCGGCTCGTGCCGTCCGCGGCGGCCACGCGGCCGTCCAGGCTGGCGCCGTACTTCCAGGTCAGGTGGGGCCGACCGAATCGGATCGCGGTCAGCCAGGCCTCGTTGGCCCGTTCCGCGGCCGACGCGCCGACGCCGGCCTCGACGGACAGCCCGGCCGCAGCCAGCCGGTCCGCACCACCGGCGGCGACCGGGTTGGGATCGGCCACCGCGTAGACCACCCGGCGCAACCCGGCGTCGATCAAGGCTTGGGCGCAGGCTCCGGTACTGCCGATGTGGGCGCACGGTTCGAGCGTGACTAGCGCGGTGCCGCCCCGAGCGCGCTCTCCGGCGGCGCGAAGCGCGTTGACCTCGGCGTGCTCGCGGCCGGCTCGCTCGTGCTTACCCTCGCCGGCGAACCCACCGTGGGCGTCCAGGATCACGCAGCCGACGACCGGGTTCGGGCTGGTGGCGCCGAGGGCGGACGCGGCAAGCTCGACCGCGCGGCGCATCGCCGCTCGCTCGATCGCGGTGGCCACCTGGCACCCCTTTCCGTGTCCACACACGGCTCCGGGGTGATTCGAGGCACGCGTAGGCGTGCCGGCGGATCCACGCGGCACCCGGCCGGGCGCCATGATCCGCTACGTGCTGCCTCCCATCCGGACTTTCACCGTCGGTCCCGGAGTTTCACCGGGTCCACCGGCCGATGGCTTCGGCCGGGTCGCGGACTGTCACCGCCGGTTCGGAATTGCACCGACCCCGGAGCACGCTGCGGCCTAGTCTGCCACGCGAACCCGGACGCCGGCATACCGGGTCAGTCCCGATCAATCCGTGATCGTGGTGGCCGCGCAGCGGCAACAGCGCGAACGCGCTGCATACCCACCACGATCACGGCTAGGTTCTGATCGCCTTCTCGGCCCTGGCCCGCAACGCCTCAACCGCGCGGCCGGGCTCGGCGGAGTTGTAGACCGCGGATCCGGCCACGAACACGTCGGCGCCGGCCTCGGCACAGCGCTCGATCGTCTCGTCGGTCACTCCCCCGTCGACCTGCAGCCAGACGTCCACGCCGGCGCCGCTGATCAGCTCCCGGGCCGCGCGGATCTTCGGCAGCACGGCATCCAGGAACGGCTGCCCGCCGAAGCCGGGCTCGACCGTCATGATCAACAGCAGGTCGAACTCCCTGATCAGCTCGGCGTAGGGCTGCACCGGGGTGGCCGGCTTGAGGGCCAGTCCGGCCCGCGACCCGAGCGCCCGGATCGCCCGGGCGGTACGCACCGGTGCGCCGGCCGCCTCGACGTGGAACGTCACGTTCCTCACGCCGACCTCGGCGTAGCCGGGCGCCCACCGGTCCGGGTCTTCGATCATGAGGTGGCAGTCCAGCGGCAGCCGGGTGTGGTCGAGCAGGCTCTGCACGACCGGCAGCCCGATGGTCAGGTTCGGCACGAAGTGGTTGT
>JAKEEW010000487.1 GCA_022616375.1 Sporichthyaceae bacterium | reverse complement strand
CTGATCATCCGGTCGACGACCCGCCGGTACGGCGCGTGCAGGATCCCAAGGGTCAGGTCGGCGTCCGGGTTGGCGGCGCCGGCCACCTGGCCGTAGCGGTCCCGACCGATGTGCGGGTCGTCCACCCCGACCAGCTCGATCCGGCGCCCGGCCACCTCGAGCACGGCCCGCGCGTTGGTGAGGTCCGCCCAACCGGCCCCGGCCATCCCCTTCTGCAGATCTTCCCAGGGCAGCGAGTAGGTCCCCTCGGGTACCTTGCCGCGCCGCTCCCACAGGTACCGGGCCGGGTTCTTCGGCACCGGCCCGAAGTAGTCGTTCGAGCCGAACACGAACGCGCCAGGCCGATCCAGCAGCGGACCGAGCGCGTCGAGCACTGGCCCGACCGCATCCCGGTGCGCGAGGTTGTCCCCGGTATTGATCACTAGATGGGGTTGGAGTTCGGCCAGCGCCTGCACCCAGCACTGCTTGCGCCGCTGCCCCGGCGTCATGTGCAGGTCGGAGACTTGCAAGATCCGGATTGGAGCGGCATCCGGCGGCAGCACCGGCACTTCCACCCGGCGCAGCCGGAACGCTCGGACCTCGTAGCCGGCGGCATAGGCCAGTCCGGCCGCCGCCCCCAGACCCAGTGCGGCGAGACCAGAATTCAGCGGGTGCATCCGTCAATGCTGACAGACTGTGCGCCATGACCACGCTCAAGGATCGGCTCCAGGACGATCTCCGGACCGCCATCAAGTCCCGGGACGAGTTGCGCGCGGCCACGTTGCGGCTGGCCTTGACCGCGGTGAAGACCGAGGAGGTGGCCGGCACCACAGCCAGGGAGCTGTCCGACGACGAGGTGCGGCGGGTGCTCGCCAAGGAGGCCAAGAAGCGGCGGGAGGCGGCGACCGCGTTCGAGGATGCCGGCCGGGCCGACCGCGCGGCGCGGGAGCGGGCCGAGGGCACCGTGCTCGACGAGTACTTGCCGACCCAGCTCAGCGATGCCGAGCTCGCCGACCTGGTTACGGCCGCGATCGCCGAAGCCGGGGCGACCGAGCCGCGGGCGATGGGTCAGGTCATGAAGATCGTGACCCCGAAGGTGGCCGGACGTGCCGAGGGTGGTCGGGTGGCCGCCGAGGTACGCCGTCAGCTCGGCCAGGGCGAGTCAGCTCAGGCAGCTAGAAGAACTGTCTAGGTTTTCGACCGCGATCGTTCCCGTTGTCGCCACCCCCGCCACCCGTTCCGAGCTCGGGCGGTGGCGGCAAGTCGATCTCGAAGTCCCCGCCCTGCCCGTTGCTGAGGTAGATCGTCACGGTGCTGCCCGATCCCACCTCGGTGCCGGCCGGCGGATCGGTGATCGCCACCCGGCCCTTGCGCTCGCCGGACGGAACCTGCTGGTCGCCCTCGACGCCCTCCAGGCCGACCGCACGCAGGGCATCGATGGCTTCGTCTAAGCGCATACCCTTCAGGTCCGGGATCTCGATCTTGGAGCCGTAGAGGTACTTGCGATCAGGGGCGACGAAGTTGCGCACCTTGACACCGCTGAGCGCGCCGTTCATCGCGTCCCGCCAGATCGGCCCGGGCAGGCACCCACTGCAGGCCGACCGGTAGAACGTCCCGCCAACCGTGCGATTGCGCATCGGGTAGTCGTTGGTGTCCGGGTTGCCGGCCCAGACTGCGCTCGCCAACTGCGGGGTGTAGCCGACGAACCACAGCGCGGATAGCTCCTGCGCGGTTCCGGTCTTGCCGGCCGAGGGCCGGCCGCTGAGCTGCACACCCGCGCCGGTGCCGTTGGTCATGACGTTGGTGAGCAGCGAGGTGGTGGCATCCGCGACACCTGGGGTGATCACGCGCTCGCACTCCGACTTCGGCACGGCGAGCTTCTCCCCGAACCGGTCGGTCACGCTCATGATCGCGAACGTGTCGCAGTGGATCCCTCGGGCGGCGAACGTGGCATACGCGTTCGCCATGGTCAGCGGCGAGATCTCGTTGACTCCCAGGGTGAAGGAGTAGACCTCGTCCAGCTTGTTGCCGTCCGCCCGGTGGATGCCGGCCCGCTTGGCCATCTTCACCACGTTGCAGAGCCCGACCTGGTCGGTGAGCTGAGTAAAGTACGTGTTCACCGACATTTCGAGCCCGGTGCGCAGCGTGTACATCCCGTTCTCGAACTCGGCGAAGTTCACCACGCCGTCTTCCTTGGGGAAGACCCGGTTCCCTGCGCAGTCCCGCTCGATGTCGAGCCGAGAGGCCGGCAGGTGGAACGGGGACATGATCGCGTGGTCGCCACGGAATCCCTCGGCGAACGCCGCCGCGGTGGTGAACGCCTTCATTGTGGAGCCGGTCTGGAATCCGCGGCTGTTCCCATACGCATAGTCCACTGCGTAGTTGACGGCGTTCTGCCCCTTTTTCCCGTCGTAACCGAACGGGCGGCTCTGCGCGATCGCTCGCACCGCCCCGCTGCCGGGCTCGACCATCGCGATCGCCGCGGCCACCTCGTCGACGGTGTATACGTAGTTGTTGATCGACTTCTGGGCTGCCTTCTGGGCCTTCGGGTCGAGCGTGGTCCGGATGGTCAACCCACCCCGCTCCAGCAGCGCCAGCCTGGCCTCGGGGGTCTTTCCGAATGCCTTGTCCTTCTTCAGGATGCGCATCACGTAGTCGCAGAACAGCGGGTACGAGGTCGAGTAGCAGCCGTTCTTGACCTTGCTGACCTTCAGCCGGATCCGGCTCTTCATGGTCTTCTCGGCTTCCTCGCGGGAGATCATGCCGAGATCGGCCATCCGGTCCAGCACCAGGTCACGGCGCGCCTTGGCGAGCGGGAGGTTGTCCCGGTCGGTGGGGTCGTAGACCGCGGGAGCGGGCAGGATGCCGGCCAGCAGCGCGGCCTGCCCAAGGGTCAGCTTGGACGCCCGGACCGAGAAGTAGTGCCGAGCCGCGGCCTCGACACCGTAGGTGCCGGCGCCGAAGTACACCGTGTTCAGGTAGCCCTCGAGGATCTGGTCCTTGCTGAGCTGGCGTTCCAGCTCGGTGGCATACCGGATCTCCTGGATCTTGCGGGCCGATGTCTCTTCCTTCGCCGCGCCGAGCTTCTCGTCGTCGTCGCCGGCCTGCTCGATCAAGATATTGCGGACGTATTGCATGGTCAGCGTGGACGCGCCCTCCTCGACGGCGCCCGTGCTGAGGTTGGTGAAGAAGGCCCGCGAGACGCTGCGAAGGTCGACGCCGTTGTGCTCGTAGAAGCGCTCGTCCTCGATTGCGACCACGGCCTGCCGCATCACCGGGGCGATCTTGTCAAGGGTGACCGAGAGCCGGTTCTCCGAGAAGAACGTGGCGATCTGCTTGCCGTTCTTGTCCAGGATCCGCGAGCTGGTGGGCAGCAGCGGCAGCTTCAGCTCGGTGGGCAGGTCCTGGAAATGTGAAGAGGCCGCCTTGGCAGCCATGCCGGCGGCGCCGACGAAGGGGACGACGAGCGCTGCTACTAATCCGCCGGCAGCCACACTGGCCACGATGAAGACCGGTATGTGCTGAATGAACCCCTGCTCGGTCCTGTTCCACGGACGCTTCACGAACCCCAGCCTAGGCCTGTCCACGTTCTACAGACGACAGTCTCCGGTTCAGCGTTCCAATTCTGGCGGGTGGTCGACAAGGTTGATCAAGCCGCGGTAGTGGCCGCGCCACCAGCCTGACCGGCGGCCTCGATCGGGGCCGTACCGCCGGCCCCACCGCCGGCCCGGACCGGGGTGTACCCGCCGTGTAGCCACGGCATAACCAAGAGTGATCCCAGCGCCTAGTCCCTTCGGGTCATCAGAGATTGGGCCTAACGGGTTCTGTCACCCGGGTGGCCCAGTTCCGTAGCGTCGCAAACGGCGGAAACGCCCGTCCGAGCCTTCGGACGCGACAAAGACTGAGGGGGAGCGCCTCATGTGGATGTCGAACTGGGCGAGCTACGCAGCCTGTCGTACGGCTGATCCCGATGAGCTGTTCGTCCAGGGCGCGGCGCAGAACCGGGTGAAGAGCCTCTGCCTGCGCTGCACCGTGCGCACCGAGTGCCTGGCCGATGCCCTCGACAACCGGGTCGAGTGGGGCGTCTGGGGTGGCATGACCGAGCGGGAGCGGCGGGCATTACTGCGCCGGCGACCGAACGTCGAGTCCTGGCGGCAGCTGCTGGAGACCGCGCGGGAGGCTCACACTTCCCGGGACGTGCCGGCCGGGGCGGCAGCCGTCCCGTCGGGGATCGCAGATGTGACGGCCGGGGCCGGAGCGATGCCGGCCGGGGCCGGAGCGATGCCGGCCGGAGCCGTCCACGCCGGCGCCACGGTCCGCAGCGCTTAGGAGCGGTGGCTGGCGCTGCCCAGCGAGGCACCGAACTGGCGCAATCCTGGTAGGTCGGCGACGTCGACCGGCTGGGCCGGGGCCTGCGCGACAGGTACTGCCGGGTGTGCCGAGATGAACCGCTCGGACATCCTGTGGTCCCGGGCCGCGACCGCCAGCCGATCCGCGTAGAGCCTGAGCAACCCCGCGGTCAGGGTGTGATCGGGCTGTCCGTCCAGCGCCTCGGCCGCCGCCAACGCCCGCTGCGCCGACAGCTGCCCGCCACCCGCGACATGCATTTGGTTGAGCAGCAGGCCGGCCAGCGGCATCTTCTCGGCGGCCAGCCGGTTCACGAAGTAGGCCGCCTCGCGCAACGCGTCCGGTTCCGGCGTGGCCAATACCAGGAATGCCGTCCCTGGTGCCTGCAGCAAGCGGTAGGTCTGCTCGGCCCGCTCCCGGAACCCGCCGAACATGGTGTCCAGCGCGGCTACGAAGGTCTGTACGTCCTGCAGCAGCCGCCCGCCGAGCAGCCTGCTCAGTGCGCCGGTGGCCAGCCCGAGGCCGGTCGTGACGATCTTGCGGTAGAACCGGCCACCGGCCTTGGCCGGGACCAGGAAGGTTCGGATCAGCCGGCCGTCCAGGAACGAGCCCAGCCGGCTCGGCGCGTCCAGGAAATCCAGCGCCGATCTGGATGGCGGGGTGTCGACGACGATCAGGTCCCACTGTCCGGTGGCATGCAGCTGCCCCAGCTTCTCCATCGCCATGTACTCCTGGGTGCCGGCGAAGCTGGACGACAGCGACAGGTAGAACGGGTTGGCCAGGATCTGCTTGGCCCGGCGCGGTTCGGCATGAGTAAGGACGATCTCGTCGAACGTCCGCTTCATGTCCAGCATCATCGCGTCCAGCGAGCCATCGCGAGCCAGGTGGACTCCGGCTACCGCCCGCGGGACGTTGTCCAGATGCTCCAGGCCCAGTGACTGGGCGAGCCGTTTGGCCGGGTCGATGGTCAGCACCACGGTCCGCCGGCCACGCTCGGCCGCCCGCAGCGCCAGCGCGGCCGCGGTCGTGGTCTTGCCCACTCCACCGGCACCGCAGCACACCACGATCCGGGTTTGCGGGTCGTCGATCAGCCCGTCGAGGTCGAGCCGGAGCGGGAGCGCGTGCTTGTCGTGGGTGCGGGTCATGTTGCTCCCTGGGCATACAGCGCGAGCGCGAGGTCGTACAGCCCACCGAGATCCACACCGTCGGTCAGCCGCGGCAGTTCGTAGACCGGCCGGCCCAGGTCGGCAACCACCGCGCGCTCGTGTTCCTCCAGCGCGATCCGGGCGGCATGCTCGGCCGCCTGCCGGCGAAGCACGCCGACCAGCGACGGGCTCGGGCTCAGCCCGGCCGCGGTCAGCCCGGCGGAGATCAGGGCCGGGTCGATCCGGTCGGCGGTCGCCAGGTCCAAATCGGCCGGGGTCAGCAACGGGGTCCGTACCTGGTTCACGATCACCGCGCCGACCTGCAGCCCGGCGGCTCGAAGCTCGCCGATCCCGTCCACCGTCTCCTGCACCGGCATGTCCGCGAGCAGGGTGGCCAGGTGCACCGCGGTCCGCGGCGACTTGACGAAGTTCATGATCGACTCAGCCTGGTGGTGAATCGGCCCGACCTTGGCCAGCCCGGCCACCTCGGTGTTGACGTTGAGGAAGCGAGTGATCCGCCCGGTCGGCGGGCCGTCGAGCACGACCGCGTGGTAGGCGAAACCGGACGGGGTGCGGCGCTTGGCCGCCTCGTACGCTTTGCCGGTCAGCAGCACGTCGCGGAGTCCGGGTGCGACCGTGGTCGCGAAGTCAATCGCGCCTAGCCGCTCCAGCGCGGATCCGGCCGGCCCCAGGTGATAGAAGAGCGCGAAGTACTCCCGCAGCGCCTGCTCGGCGTCGATGGCCAGGCCGAACACGTCCCCGCCGCGTGGCCCGGTGGCCAGCTTGCGCTCGGCATAGTCCAGCGGTGGGGTGTCGAACAGCCGGGCGATGCCCTGCCGGCCCTCGACCTCGGCGAGCAGCACCCGGCGCCCCTCCACCGCCAGGGCAAGCGCCAGCGCGGCGGCGACCGTGGTCTTCCCGGTCCCGCCTTTGCCCGTCACGACGTGCAGCCGCACGCCTTCCCAGTCGCTCACGCTGGTTCCCACCGTACGGTTTGACCCGGCCGTCCCGGCGGTAGGCTCCGGCGTCATGGCCACATGGGAGTACGCAACCGTCCCGCTGCTGATCCACGCGACCAAGCAGATCCTGGACACCTGGGGTGCCGACGGCTGGGAGCTGGTCCAGGTCGTGCCTGGCCCGAACCCGGAGCAGCTGGTCGCCTACCTGAAGCGGGAAAAGAAATGAGTAGCCCGGAGGAACGGCTGTCCGAGCTCGGACTGTCGCTACCTGACCTGGTCCGGCCGATGGCCGCCTATGTGCCGACCGTGCGGTCGGGGTCGTTCGTCTACACCGCCGGTCAGCTGCCGATGGTCAACGGCCAGCTGCCTCGGACCGGCAAGGTGGGCGCCGAGGTGGGCACCGATGAGGCCAGGGAGCTGGCCGCGCAATGCGCACTCAACGCGCTGGCCGCGATCAAGGCCGAGGTGGGCGAGCTGTCCGCGGTTACCCGGGTGGTCAAGGTCGTGGGCTTCGTCGCCAGCGACCCTGACTACTACGACCAGCCCGAGGTCATCAACGGCGCGAGCGAGCTGCTCGGAGCTGTCTTCGGCGACAAAGGGCAGCACGCACGCAGCGCGGTCGGCGTCGCGGTGCTGCCGCGCAACGCCCCGGTCGAGGTCGAAGTCATCGTCGAGGTCGGGTGACCGATCGGTTGCGGGTGCTGCCGGCCGCGCTCGCCGAACGCGCCAAGCGGTACGCCGCTGGCGGCGTGGCGCCGGTGCAGCCCAGGCCGGCCGCCACGGTGGTGCTGCTGCGCCCCACCCCGACCACTGACCCGACGGCTGGCCAGATGACTGGCCACACAAGCGGCCAACCCGAGGTCTACCTGCTCCGGCGGGCCCGCTCGATGGCCTTCGCCGGCGGCATGTATGCGTTCCCCGGCGGGTCGGTCGACCCGCGCGATGCGGACCAGCAGCTGGGCTGGGCCGGTCCGAGCCCGTCCGTGTGGGCCGACCGGCTTGGCAGCTCCGAGGCCGAGGCCAGGATGTTGGTCTGCGCGGCAGTGCGGGAGACGTTCGAGGAGTCCGGAGTGCTGCTGGCCGGACTGTCCGATGACTCGGTGGTCGCCGACCTGTCCGATCCGGGCTGGGAGCGGGACCGGCGCGCATTGGTGGACCGGGAGCTCGCGTTCTCCGACTTCCTGGCGCAGCGCGGCCTGGTGGTGCGCACCGACCTGCTCGCGCTGTGGGCGCACTGGATCACCCCGGAGTTCGAGGAGCGCCGCTACGACACCCGGTTCTTCCTGGCCGCACTACCGGCCGGGCAGCTGACCCAGGACGTGTCCGGCGAGGCCGACGAGGTGTGCTGGCTGGCTCCGGCCGAGGCGCTAGCCGGCCTGCAACAAGGTCAGATCCGGATGCTGCCACCGACCGCGGTCACGCTCGCGGAGCTGGCCGGATACCGCTCGATCGCGGACGTGCTCGCCGCCGTGCCAGGTCGGGACATCCGGCCGATCACGCCGGCCGCGCTCGTCCGCGGTGACACGGTCCGGCTGGTGCTGCCCGGCGAGGACGGGTATCCGGATGGCTGAGCAGGTTGGCCGGGCCACCCGGATCCTGGCTCCGAACCCAGGCCCGATGACGCTGGACGGCACGAACACCTGGCTGCTGGCCGAGCCGGGTGCCACCGTCGGTCTGGTGGTGGATCCGGGTCCGCTGCACGAGGGGCACCTGCGCGCGATCCTAGATGCCGCGGCCGAGCAGGGCCTGCGGGTCGGGCAGATCCTGCTCACGCACTCCCATCCCGACCACGCCGAAGGTGCCGCCAGGTTCGCCGAGCTGGCCGGAGACGTGCCGGTCCGGGCCCTCGATCCCCGGTATCGGCTCGGTTCCGAGGGTCTCGGGGACGGCGATGTGGTCGCCCTCGCCGGCCTCGAGCTGCGGGTCGTCGGAACGCCAGGGCACACCTCCGACTCGCTGTCTTTCGTGGTGCCGGCGGATCGAACCGTGCTCACCGGTGACACCGTGCTCGGCCGGGGGACCACCGTGGTCGCGTATCCGGACGGCCGGCTGGCCGACTACCTCGGCTCGTTGCGCCGGCTGCGTGACCTGGCTATCGCGCATGAGATCGACACCGTGCTCCCGGGCCATGGTCCGGTGCTGCCGGATGCGCTGGCCACGGTTGAGGGCTACCTCGCCCACCGGGCCAGCCGGTTGGTCCAGGTGGAGCAGGCGGTGGCCGCCGGCGCCCGGAGTCCGCGCGAGGTGGTGGAGATGGTGTACGCCGATGTGGATCCGGTGGTGTGGCCGGCGGCCGAGCTCTCGGTGCGGGCTCAGCTGGACTACCTGGCCGAAACCGGCGGCCCGGCAGCCGGCTGACGGCTCGGCTACGCGGCCCGGCTGCGCATTCGTTCGACGTCCAGGACCACGACGGCGCGACCCTCGAGCCGCAGCCAGCCACGGTTGACGAACTCGGCCAACGCCTTGTTCACCGTCTCCCTGGATGCGCCCACCAGCTGGGCCAGCTCTTCCTGGGTGAGGTCGTGCGCGACGTAGATGCCGCCGCCCGACGCGGCGGTGCCGAACCGTGCGGACAGGTCGAGTAGCGCCTTGGCCACCCGGCCTGGCACGTCGAGGAACACCAGATCGGCCATCGCCTCGGCGCCGATCCGCAGCCGCCGGGCCACCTGCTGCAGCAGCGCCTCGGCCACCTTCGGCCGTCCGATCAGCCAGGTGCGCAGGTGATCGTGGTCGAAGCAGAGCAGGCCGGCTTCGGTGACCGCGGTCACCGTGGCCACCCGCGGTCCCGGGTCGAACAGCCCTACCTCGCCGAAGGTGTCCCCGGGTCCGAGCACGGCCAGCAGGCTCTCCCGGCCGTCTTCCGCGGTCCGGCCCATCTTGACCTTGCCCCGCACCACCATGAACAGCTGGTCGCCGGTGTCGCCCTCACGGTAGAGGACCGCTCCTCGCTTGACCCTGACCTCGCTCGTGTTGGCCCGCAGCGAGGCCACCTCGTCGTCGTCCAGGGCGGTGAACAGCGGCGCTTTCCTGAGCACCTCGTCGATGCCCACGCCACCTCCCCGGACCGATTGATCGCCTCCTACCTGCGTACAGTTTCCGGCACCTGATCGTCGTTCCGGCGATCGGGTGACGCACCGCAGCGGCCAACGGCCGTGATCACGTGGGCCGCAGCACGTAGGCTGTCCGGGTGCCACGCAGGTCATTTCAGGATGAGTCCCGGGTCGGGCTGGTCCGCCGGGCTCGGCGGATCAATCGCGAGCTTGCGGTGTTCTACCCGGACGCCCACTGCGAGCTCGACTTCACCAACCCGCTCGAGCTGCTGGTCGCCACGATCCTGTCCGCGCAGACCACCGATGTACGGGTCAATCTGGTCACTCCGACGCTTTTCGCGAAGTATCGGACCGCCGCCGACTACGCCGCGGCCGACCGATCCGAGCTCGAGACGATCATCCAGTCGACCGGCTTCTACCGGGCCAAGACGACCTCGCTGATCGGCCTGGGTCAGGCGCTGTGCGAGCGGTTCGGCGGCGAGGTGCCCAACCGGCTGGTCGACCTGGTCACACTGCCCGGAGTAGGGCGCAAGACCGCCAACGTGGTGCTCGGCAACGCGTTCGGGGTGCCCGGCATCACCGTCGACACCCACTTCGGCCGGCTGGCCCGGCGGTTCGGCTGGACCCGCCAGGACGACCCGGTGAAGGTGGAGACCGAGGTCGGCGAGCTGATCCCGAAGTCCGAGTGGACGATGCTGTCGCATCGGATGATCTGGCACGGCCGGCGGATCTGCCACGCCAGGCGGCCGGCCTGCGGCGCCTGCCCGATCGCGAAGCTATGCCCGTCCTACGGCGAAGGCCCCACCGATCTGAGGACCGCGAGCAAGCTCGTGAAGACCACGCCGCCGGCGGACGCCGAACCGGCGGACGGGCAGCTGTCGGGCGGCGCGCTAGGGAACGGCGAGCTGGCGAACGGCAAGTTGGCGGGCGGCGGCGAGTTGGCGGGCGGCG
>JAKEEW010000486.1 GCA_022616375.1 Sporichthyaceae bacterium | reverse complement strand
GTATCGCCGGGGGGCGGCCGGGTATCACCGGGGCGGCCGGGTATCACCGGGGCGGGCCGGGTATCGCCGGACATTCCGAAAGCTGTTAACCCCTGCCCAGGTAGGCCCGCCGCACGCCGCGACGCCTACTCCGGCAATCAAGACTCTTTGACCGCGATCGTCTCCACGGTGTTCGCGATGTGCTCGAACCCGTCCGCGGCCGCCTCGAGCTCGTCCACGACCTCCTTGAGCTTGAGCACGGTCAGCGCCTCGTACTCACCGCTGAACAGTTTCGCCAACAGCTTGCGGTAGATCCGGTCGGCCTGGTTCTCCAGCCGGTTGATCTCGATCCAGTACTCGTCCAGGTTCTTCATGGTGCGCAGCCTGGGCATCGCGTCCGCGGTCAGCTCGGCCGCATTGACCAGCACCTCGACCTGGTCGGCGAGCTCGCGAGGCAGTTGCTCGGGGTGGTAGAGCACTACCAGGTCGACCGCCGCCTCCATGTGGTCCATCACGTCGTCCAGGGTGGACGCGAGCCGGTAGATGTCCTCCCGGTCGAACGGGGTGATGAACGACTGGTTGAGCTGATGCATGATCGCGTGGGTGGTCTCGTCGCCGGCATGCTCGGCGGCCTTCATCCGTTCCGCAATCTCCGGCCGGGCGGCGGGCTCGGCACCGAGCAGCTCGGTGAGCAGCGTCGCGCCGGTGACGAGGTTGCTCGCCGAGGTCGCGAACATGTCGTAAAAGCTCGTCTCCTGGGGCGTGATTCGTAGTCGCACGATGACTCCAGGGGGAACGGCGGCCTTCCGCGAGGATCGTACGGGTTAACCGCCGGTTACGGCGTCCCCCACCGCCGTTGGAGCTGCCGCCTTCGCGTGATCGTGGTGATCTGGCCGCACCCGGAGCCGGCAAAACGGCCGCGGACCCACCCCGATCACGGAGGTTGCCTCAAGTACCCCCCGGGGGTACCATCAGCGGTGTGTACGGCTACGCGAGCAACAAGGACGACTACGGCAAGCGGCTGCGCCGGATCGAAGGGCAGATCCGCGGGCTGCAGCGGATGGTCGAGGACGACGCCTACTGCATCGACATCCTCACCCAGGTGGCAGCGGCCACCAAGGCGCTGCAATCGGTCGCAATCGGACTGGTGTCCGAGCACATGCGGCACTGCGTGGCCCAGGCGATCGAGCAGGGCGGACCTGAGGCCGACGCCAAGATCAAGGAAGCCAGCGAGGCGATCGCCCGGCTTGTCCGGTCCTAGGCCACGGCCAGGCACCCGCACCCGAGCTAGCCGATCTACCCGACGCAGGAAGACGGAAGACGATCATGATTGAGCTGAGCTACACGGTCGAGGGGATGAGCTGCGCGCACTGCGTGGACGCGATCACTCGCGAAGTCAGTGCGGTCGCCGGGGTGGCCAACGTGGCGGTCGACCTGGACCGCGGGCTAGTCATCGTGAACGGGCACGGCCTGGACGATGCGGCGCTGCGAGCCGCGATCGACGAGGCCGGCTACGTGGTCGTCCGCTAGGCATCGGGTCGCGGCCAGGCGCACCGCGATCAGCACCGGGGTGGGGAAGGAACAGATGACCGTCGAACGGGTCGAGCTGCGCATCGGCGGGATGACGTGCGCCGCCTGCGCCACCCGGGTGGAGCGGCGGCTCAGCCGGATGCCCAACGTCACCGCGACGGTCAACTTCGCCACCGAGACCGCCGCGGTGGACTTCGACTCGGCCGCCCACAGCCCGGCCGACCTGATCGAGACGATCACCGCCACCGGCTACACCGCGGCGCTGCCGGCCCAGGCCGGTAGCGAGACCGACGAGGGTCGCGGCCTCACCCGCCGGCTGCTGGTCAGCGCGGCGCTCACGGTGCCGGTGCTGCTGCTCGCGATGGTGCCGGCGCCGCGCCCCCCGGGCGGGGAGTGGATCGCGCTCGCCCTGACCACGCCGGTTGCACTGTGGGGTGCCTGGCCCTTCCACCGGGCCGCACTGGCGAATGCGAGGCACCGGGTCGGCACCATGGACACGCTGGTCTCGATCGGCGTGCTGGCCAGCTACGGCTGGTCGATCGCGCTCCTCGTGACCGGAGACGCCCACCACCACGGCAGCTACGTCGAGGTGGCCGCGGTGCTCACCGGATCGATCCTGCTCGGTCGCTACCTGGAGGCCCGAGCTCGGGGGCGGGCCAGATCCGCCATCCACGCGCTGCTCGAGCTGGGTGCCAAGCAGGTGACCGTGCTCGACGACCACGGGCAGGAACGCAGCGTGACGATCGACCAGCTCGGGATCGGGCAGCGGTTTGTCACCCGTCCGGGTGAACGCATTGCGACCGACGGCGTGGTCGAGTCGGGCAGTTCCGCGGTGGACACCTCGATGCTCACCGGTGAACCGATGCCGGTGGACGTACGGCCCGGGGATCCCGTGGTCGGTGCGACCGTCAACACCACCGGCCGTCTGGTGGTCCGGGCCACCCGGGTCGGCGCGGACACCAAGCTGGCCCAGATCACCAGGCTGGTCGCGCAGGCCCAGGCCGCCAAGGCACCGGTGCAGCGGCTGGCCGACCGGATCGCCGCGGTCTTCGTGCCGATCGTGCTGGCCCTGAGCGTGCTGACCTTCGCCGGCTGGCTCGCCACCGGGGGCACCGGAGGCCAGGCGATGTATGCCGCGCTGGCCGTCGTGGTCATCGCCTGCCCGTGCGCGCTTGGCCTGGCCACCCCGATCGCAGTGCTGGTAGGGACCGGTCGCGGCGCGCAGCTGGGCATCCTGGTGCGCGGTCCTGAGGTGCTCGAGGCGACCCGAACGATCGACACGATCGTGCTGGACAAGACCGGAACGGTGACCACCGGAGATCTGCGGGTGCATGGGCTCGCCGTGGCCGACGGCACCGACCTGACCACCGCACTGTGCCGGATCGGCGCGGTCGAGCACGGCTCCGGACATCCGGTGGCCCGTGCGGTCGCCGACTATGCCCGCGCCGGGCTGGCCACCAACGCCGGCGGCGAGCTGCCCGAGGTTGCCGACCTGCACACTGTTCCCGGTCAGGGTGTGTCCGGAGTGGTCGACGGGCACACCGTGCTGGTCGGCCGCACGGATTGGCTGACCGGCCGAGGCTTCGTGCCACCGGCCGAGCTTGCCGCAGCCGCGAAACGCGCGGCCGAGACCGGGCTGACCACGGTGGCGGCCGGCTGGGCGGGCGAGATCCGGGCGGTGGTCGCGGTTGGCGACACGGTCAAGCCGAGCAGCCCACGGGCGGTGACGGCGTTGCGCCGGCTCGGATTGCGGCCTTACCTGCTGACCGGTGACTCGCCCGAAGCCGCCAGGACCGTGGCCGAACAGGTCGGGATCGACCCGGCCGACGTGTTCGCCGACGTGCTGCCCGACCAGAAACTCCAGCTGGTCAACGACCTGCAGGAGCAGGGTCGCACGGTCGCGATGGTCGGGGACGGAGTCAACGATGCGGCCGCGCTCGCCGGTGCGGATCTCGGTTTGGCCATGGGTGCCGGCACCGATGCGGCAATCCAGGCTAGCGACCTGACCCTGATCCGCTCCGATCTGACTGCCGCGGTGGACGCGATCCGGCTGTCCAGGCGCACGTTGCGCATCATCAAGGGCAACCTGTTCTGGGCGTTCGCCTACAACGTGGCCGCGATCCCGATTGCCGCGGCCGGGTTGCTCAACCCGATGGTGGCCGGTGCGGCCATGGCCGCATCCAGCGTGTTCGTGGTCGCCAATAGCCTGCGACTGCGCGGATTCCAGCCGACGGTTTAGCTGGCTAGATGTTGCTTGCCCCGGCCGGAGTGCGGTCCCGGCGCCGGTGGACCACCCGCACAGCGGGCTCTGCCCCGCGCGGTGAAACTCCGAGAATGGCGTCGATCTCGACCATGCTGAGCGGACCGTCGCTCCTGGAAGCGGCAATCATCAGCTCTCCGTACAGCTCGATCTCATCGAGAGCGACGTGGTCGTGGACACGTGCGTCGGGCTTCACCAGCACTGGTCCACCTCCGTCCACACGCTGCGCGCTCGCCGCGCGCGTGCCATCAGATTAGGTCCCAAGGGATGACTGCCACATGACCCAGTCGGGCCATTTCCTGCGTTAGTTCGCCTCGGTAGACGCATGCGGGGTGGGCTGGCGTTCCCCGGGACGCACCGCTCCGATGTAGTCCGGCTTGTCGATCCGGTCGAAGCGGATCCTGGCTCCCGAGTACGGTGCATCGATCATGTGACCGTTGCCGACGTAGATGCCGACGTGGTGGATCGAGCCGGGATCATTGCGATCCCAGGCGAAAAAGACCAGGTCACCGGGCAGCAGTTGGGACCGGTCGACATGCGTGCCGGCGTACCACTGCTGCCGCGAGGTGCGCGGTAACGCGACCCCGGCCTGCCGATACGCCGCCTGGGTGAGACCCGAACAGTCGAATCTGCCGCCGTCCTCGACCGTGCCCTCGCCGCCCCACAGATACGGCGTGCCCAGCCGTTCGAACGCGAAAGCAATCGCTAACGCGCCGGCCGAGCTGGCCGGGACGTTGCGCAACGCGCCGGCAAACGCCTTCTCCAGCTGCTTGATCCGGGTGACGTAGCCGCGGGTTTCCGGGAACGGCGGGATGCCTTGGTGCTCGAGCACTGCACTCGGCCCGGCGTTGTAGGCGGCGAGCATGTTCGACACCAGATCGCCCGGCACCTCGCCGACCACGTCGGCCAGATGGCAGTCGTAGACCGCCGCGGACGGAATCGCGTCCTCCGGATCCCACGGATCGGACTTGCCGTCACTGTTGGCGTCAAGGCCGTGCGACTGCCAGGTTTCCGGCATGAACTGGGCGATTCCCTGGGCCCCTGCGGTGCTGCGCGCATCCGGCTTGAACTGGCTTTCCTGGTAGAGCTGCGCAGCCAGCCGGGCCGGGGTCAGCTGGGGGCAGGTGTTGCCGTATCGCTCGATCAAACCGGAGTACGCCGCCGGCACGGTCCCAGGCGCGAGCCCTGGCCCACCGGGAACCCCGATGATGGCCACGACCAGCGCAATCACGAGCACGAACGGCGCCAGCGCAAGCGCCAGCCCGAACCACAGTGCTCGCCGCATGACTGCCGTGAACCGTCCTTTCGGTACGGGGTCAACCCTTTCTACGCTGTATGGCTTGCTCGCTCAAGAGACGAGTGATACACACCGTAACCAGACGACCCAGTCCGATGAATACCGAGAGTGACGGATCTGCGGTTCTCCGGCTTGGCGCCCGTGTCATCCTGGGGGGACCACCTAAACCGTAAGAAATGTAGGGGCGTGCGATGGCACGGATACTGGTCCAAGACCGTGGCGAAGAGATCGACACCATTATCGGCGGCGTGGCGCCCAACTTCGGTCCGTTCGCCGATCTCGGCCGGGAAGGCCGCATCGTCGTCGAGTTAATCATGGCCGCCGCCATCTTGATCTGCCTCGGGATCGCCGCCTGGGGTGCGGCGAAGCAGCGCATCGGCTCGACCGCGGTGCACGACTCGTTCTCCGCCGAGTCGGGCAAAGGAATGATCATTGCTGGGCTGGCCGGCGTTTTCATCGTCGGTTCGCTCGGCACCATTTTCACGATCGTCTACGGCATGGCCGTCTGACCCGGCATCGCGTGTCGGCGAATCCACCATGTCAACCCGTAGCGACTGGCCACGGACCAGGACCTGGCTACCCGAATCAGACCGGCTCGGGCCGAGCCGGTCCCGTCGGCGTGGCTACCTGTCGGCGTTACTGGTCTTCGGATTACTCCTGCTCGGCGGGTTGTATCTGAGCGTGCTGCGGCCCAACGCGAACGGATCGGGCGCCGACACCGGCAACCGAACCGGCGCCGGCACCGGTGCCGGCGCAGGAGCCCCGGCCGAGCCAGGTCAGAGCGCTGCCTCGATGGGTAGCACGGTGGTGGCCGGGGTACCGGTGGGCTATCCACGCACCCGGGCCGGCGCCGAAGCGGCGGCCGCCAACTACCTGGCCGCTTACGGCTCGGAAGCGATGTACGACCCCGACGCGCGGGCCGCGATCGTGGCCGTGATCGCCGCTCCCGCCGACCAGGACGACCTGATGAGCCAGCTGGACGAGAGCTTCGGTCTGGCCGGCCAGGCCTACGGACTGGACGCGACCGGCGCCCCGGCCGAGGGGCTGGAGTTCGTCGCCCGGACCGTTCCAGTCGGCGTACGGATCGCGTCCTTCCGGGCCAATCGTGCGGTGGTCGACGTGTGGGCGGTCAGCGTGGTGGGGTTGGCCGGCGAGAATGCCACCAAGCCGATCACCGAAGCCTGGAACACCGCGACCGTCACGCTGCGCTGGACCGCGGACGACTGGAAGTGGGACTCGCTGATCCAGCGGGTCGGCCCCACCCCGGTCAGCGGGCTGCAACCGCCGTCCTCGACCAGCCAGCTGGCCGACGTGATGCGCGAGTTCGAGGAGCTGCGCCATGGCCGTTGATCCCTGTGACCTCCTGATCGGACCGGCCCGCGAGGCGTGCGAGGGCGCCAGCGGCATCGCGTCCGGAGTTGGCACCGCGGCCAGCTTCGCCACCGACCCGCTCGGCGCGATCGCCGGCGGCACCGCGGAGGCGGCGGCCTGGATCATCGACAAGCTGGCCGGTGCGGTGAACTCCAGCACCGACGTGGACTTCACCAACTCCGGCTTCCTGCGGCACTACGCGATCGTGTTCGGGGCATGCACGTTCCTGACTCTGATCCTCTGGCTGCTCGCGGTGATCAAGCGCGTGGTCCGCGGTGAGACGCTGTCCCGGTCGTTCGGCGAGGCCATCGGGTTCCTTTGGCTTGCGGTGCTGGCCAGCGCGTTCACTCCGCTGGTCCTGGCTCTGCTGGTGTCGCTGACCGACACGGTGACCTACGCGATCGCGGCGAACACCGAGCAAGACACCGAACGGTTCCTGACCGGGCTCTCCGATGCCCTCAGCCCGGGCGAGAGCACGCTGGACGGTGGGCCGATCCTGCTGATCATCGTGTCTCTGCTGGCGATCCTGGCCGCCGCGGTGATCTGGCTCGAGCTGCTGATCCGGGCCGCGATGCTCTACGTCGGCGCGATCCTGGGCTGCGCGGTGTACGCCGGGCTGGTTGACCGGTCGCTATGGCGGCACGTGCGTCGCTGGGCCGGCATCATGCTGGCTATCGACCTGGCCAAACCGGTGCTGGTCATCGTGCTCGGGCTGGCCGCCGCGATCCTAGGCACGCCGGGCAACGGCGACTCGTTCGCCGCGGTGCTCACCGGGCTGGCAATCCTGTTCCTGGCCATCTTCGCCAGCGTGGTGATCTACCGGTTCGTGCCGTCGTTCGGCGACGACATGGCCACGCTGTACTCGGGCCGGCGGGTCTCGGCCGCGGCCGGGCCTGCGGCCGCGTTCAACAGCCCGACCTCCTACATCAGGCATGGCATCGCCACTCACGCCAACCGGAGCGCTCCTGGCGCGGGCGGGCTGACCGCACGCGGGGCTACCCCGGGCGCTGCCGCTGGGCTGACCGCGGCGGTGGCCACCCACGGGGCCAGCCGGATGCTGCGGGCCGCGTTCGGTGGCGGCAACGGCAACAGCGGGGACACCAACCGGGCCGCGGCCAGCCAGGGCCAGGCAGCGCACGGTCGCAGGGCCGCGGCGGCTCCGGCCGCCGCCCGCGCGGCCAGCGGCGCCCGAACCACCCCGCCGACCCCACCTCCGACTCCACCACCCGCCCGCCGAGGCGTGCCGGCCGCCGCATCCGCTGCCGCGCCCGGACCGGCACCCGGCTCGACCCATACCGGGCCTAGCGCCCGGCACGCCCGCCAGCACCCGGGGGATGAGCAATGACCACCGAACCGCTGGCTCGGCGCCGCCAGTACCTGCTCGGCAAGGCCCGACCGAACGCCATCGTCGGCCGCAACCGGGACAACGGCGAGCTGCTCCTGCTGCTCATCGGCGGCGGCTTGGGCCTGCTCAGCGGGCTGCTGCTGCCGTGGCGGACCGCGCAGGCGATCCTGCTGTTCACGTTCCCGGCGCTGGCGTTCGCGATCGTGTTCGTGCCGTACCGGCGCCGCACGTTCTACAAGTGGTTCGAGATCAACCGGTCCTACCGGCGGCTGCTGCGTGGCGGGCAGGCCCGCTGGCGGTCCGGTGCGATGGAGGCCGGGGTGCGGATCGACGGCACCGAGGTCGAGATCGGCCCGCCACCCGGAGTCGGCCGGATCCGCTGGCTGTCTACCCCGTTCGGGTTGGGCGAGCTGGCCGTGCTGATGCACTTGGACCGGCGCACCGCGACCGCGACGATCGAGATCGAGGGGCCTGGGGTCGGGCTACGCGATGCCGAGGACCAGGAGGCGCTGGTCGCCAGGTTCGGCAACCTGCTCCAACACGTCGCGAACGGGGACGGCTATGTCCGGCGGCTGCAGATGATGGCCAGGACGGTGCCGTCCGACCCCTACGCGCACACCAAGGACGTGGCGAACCGGGGCGCGACGAACGCGCCCGAGCTGCTCCGGCAGTCCTACGACACGCTGCAGCGGATGGTCTCGACCACCAGCGAGATGCACCGCGCCTACCTGACCGCGTGCGTGCCGTACACCCGCGAGCTGGCCACCGAGGCGCACCTGCTCGGTGGCGGCGACGAGGGTCTGGCCGCGGTGGTGGCCAGGGAGATCGGTGACATCGTGGCCCGGCTGCTGGATGCCGACATCCGGGTGCGCCGGCCGCTCGGAATCAACCGGATGGCCTCGCTGATCCATTCGATGTACGACCCGGACCACCCGATCGACCGGACCGAGGCGATGACCCGGCGCACCGCGTGGCCGGCCGAGCTCGACGCCCGGCACCAGCACTACCTGCAGTCCAAGACCAGGGAGTCGGACACCGCCGAGCCGTGGTGCCACGCCAGCGCCTGGATCAAGGAGTGGCCGGTCACCCCGGTTGGGGTCAACTTCCTCGCCCCGCTGCTCGTGCACACCCCGGACGTGATCCGCACCGTCGCGGTCACCATGGAGCTGGAGCCGACCGACGTGGCGATCAACCGGATGCTGTCGGAGAAGACCAACGTCGAGGCCGAGGAGGCACGCGCGGCCAAGCTCGGCCGGGTGGCCGACCCGCGGGACAGTGCCCACACCAGCCGGGTCGACCAGCGCGGCGACGATCTGGCGGCGGGCGCGGCCGGGGTCAACCTGGTCGGCTACGTGACGGTGTCCGCCCGCGACCCCGAACTGCTGTCCAGGGACAAGCGCACGATCCGGGCTTCGGCCGGCAAGAGCTACCTCAAGCTGGAGTGGTGCGACCGGGAGCATCACCGGGCGTTCGTGAACACGTTGCCGTTCGCGACCGGGATCAAGCACTAGGGCTGCCGGGATGCGACCACTGACCGAGGTGTTCACCGACCTGCTGTACGGGCGGGTCGAGACGGTTCGAGCGCCGGTGCGGACCTCGACCGCGCAGGCCCAAGCCGTGTACCTGCCGTCGGCCGCGCCCGGACTGGGTGACTCCGGGGTCATCATCGGCCGGGAGGTGTACAGCGGGAAGGGCTACGTCTACGACCCGTTCCAGCTGTACGGGCAGACCCTGCCGGCGCCGCACTGGCTGGTGCTTGGCGAGTCGGGGAACGGCAAGTCCGCGCTGCAGAAGACCTACGTGCTGCGCCAGTTGCGGTTCAAGGACCGCCAGATCGTGGTGCTGGACGCGCAGGGCGAGGACGGTGTCGGTGAGTGGGCGCTGATCGCCCAGGCGCTCGGGGTGACCCCGGTGCGGCTGGAGCCAGGCGGCGGCCGGAGCGCAACCAAACTCAATCCTCTAGACCCGACGATCACCCAAAGCGGCCAGCTGGCCCTGGTTCGCACCATCGTCGAGGTCGCGATGGGCAAGCCGCTGGTCGAACGGGCCGGCTACGCGCTCAAGGTGGCGCACGCGACCGTGCTGGCCCAGAACCAGATCGGCGGCCAGCCGCTGATCCGCGACATCGTGGACGCACTGCGGGCGCCTTCGGTGGACGCGGCACTGGCCATGAACGTGTCGGTGCAGGACGTGCTGTCCTGGGGGCTGGACGTGGCCCTGGTGCTCGACCGGCTGGTGGACGGTGACCTGGCCGGCATGTTCGACGCGCCCACCACCCGCGGCATCAACCTGGATGCGCCGCTGATCATCTTCGACCTGTCCCGGATCGACCGGAACTCGATCGCGATGCCGGTGCTGATGGCCGTGGTCGGGGTCTGGCTGGAGCACACCTGGCTACGTCCGGACCGGATGAAGCGCATCTTCGTGGTGGAAGAGGCCTGGCACATCATCAACAGCCCGTCGGTTGCCGCGCTGTTCCAGCGGCTGCTCAAGTTCGGGCGGCGGCTCGGGCTGTCCTTCGTCGCGGTGGTCCACCACCTGTCGGACGTGATGGAAGGCGCCGCGGCCAAAGAAGCCGGAGCGCTGCTGCGGATGGCGTCCACCCGCACCATCTACATGCAGAAGGCCGAGGAGGCCAGGGCCACCGGCCGGGTGCTCGGGCTGCCCAGGTGGTCGATGGAGCTGATCCCCTCGCTCACCCCTGGGATCGCGGTCTGGGACGTCAACGGCAACGTCCAGGTGGTCAAGCACATCGTGACCGAGGTGGAGGAACCGCTGGTCTACACCGACCGGGCGATGACCGAGTCGCCGGAGATCGTGCGTAGGTCCAGCGCGTAGAACGCCTTGTCGTAGCGACGCTCGCCGACCGCG
>JAKEEW010000066.1 GCA_022616375.1 Sporichthyaceae bacterium | reverse complement strand
GGCCACACCGCGGCCAGCGCCGCGGCGGTCGTGGTCACCCCGGGCGCGCCCTTGGCGGCGGTCACCGCGAGCAGGCTCATGACCCCACCGGGAGCACCGCGAGTCCGACCTCTTCCTCGGCCGAGGCCTGCAGCACCGCCGCCGCCGCCGACTGCGCGGTGACCACGGTGATCAGCACCTTGCCGGTGCCCGACTTGTCGAACTCGGCGCTGATCACCAGCGCCCGCGGCACCAGGATGGTTGCCTGCTCGGCACCGTCGGGTGCCTTGACCACCCGGTAGATGCCGACCACGCGTCCGGCCAGGTCGATGCTCGGGACGTTGCCCGGTGGCAGCACCAGGCCGACCGCAACCTCGCCGGTGTCCGGCACCGGGTGCTCGGTGAGCATCGCGGCGTTCAGCAACGTGCCGCGCGGGATCGAGGTCACCGTGGTGCGCCCGATCACCAGCCTGGCCTCCCCGGACCGCACCGCGGACACACCGGATCCGGCGACCTGGGCCACCGCGAGGTCGTCGCGGGTCAGCGCGACCCCGGCCGGCACGTCCCTGACCACGGTGAGCACGCTGACCGTGTCGCCCGCGTTGAGCACCAGCGCGGCGCTGATCGCCGCACCGCCCACGGTCAGCACCAGGCCGGCCGCGGCCAGCCCAGGCTGGCGCCGCCGCACCCGAGGCGGCAGCAACGGGTGGCCCGGCCCGCCGCCCGGCATCGCGGCGCCGGGCGGCGGCGCGCCGGGCCTGATGCCCTGCGCAGTCGTGAACGCCATTCGGTCTCTCCCTGCCTCGCTGTGCTGGTCTGGCTGGGCTGGTCTGGCTGGGCTGGTCTGGCCTTGCTGGTGTGGCTGGCTGGTCTGGTCGGGCTGTCCTGCGACGGGCTGCTGCGGCTTACTCCCTGGTGGAGATCACCAGGGCCTGCCGTTCGGCCACCCCGATCGGAACCGACGACGAGGTCTGCACCAGCGGCAGCGTTCCGCTGAGCCCGCCGGAGCCTTCCCAGCTCAAGCCGTAGGTGACGGTGACCGTGGCGGTGTAGCGATCGGTGGCGCTGCTGGCACTGGACCGGGGGTAGGTGTAGGTGCAGGCACGTGGATCGTCGTCGTCCAGATCCGGCTGCCACGAGATGCCCGGGCCGTCACAGCGAACCGCGGGTCTGCCGTTGCCTGGCTTCCACTCCGAATACAGCGGCCCGGCGGTCAGCTCTACCCAGACCGGCCCCCACGCCGCTACCCGCAGCTCGGGCGCCCAGTTCTCCACCCACCACCAGGTCGGCAGGTTCACCAGCGTGGCCACCCCGGTAGCAGTGTTGATCTCCGGGTTGAACCGGACCGACGGTTTGGGCAGGGTCAGCGCCTGGAGCAGGTCCTCGACCAGCATCCACGGGCTAACGATCACGCCGTCGACGATCGACAGCCCGAACGGGAGCGCGAGCAGGGCCTGCCCGTTGTTCGGGCAGGTCGCCAGGAACCACAGGTAGGTGTCGAGGAACGGCAACGGCATGCCGGGCAGCAGTCCGCCCAGGCCGAAGCCGAGCGGGATCAGCGTTACCGGTTCGAACGTGCAGGCGCTGCCGGGCGCGGTGGAGCCGACGCCGCAGGCGAAGTAGCTGATGTCGGTGCCGATCCCGAACCCGCCGCCGCCGATCACGATGATGTCCGAGCAGCTCAGCGGATCGTCGGCGCCGAGTCCGCCGGCCGCGGACGCCTGCGCCGGGGCGATCCCCATCGTGAGCGCAAGCAGCAAACCGGCGAGCAGTCGGGGTGTCCTGGCCGCCCGCCGCGGCCGCCGGGTCAGCACGATCCCCCCGGATAGCTGACCGTGGCCACCCGCCACACCCCGTCGGTGCCGAGCTCGAACGTCAGCACGGCCGGGTCGTGGGCCACGCCGTGCGCGGTGATCCGGCCGGAGTCGAGCCGCTTGCGGCCGTTCTGGCTGGTGTCCTGGCAGTCCCGCACGGTGGCGGTCGACCCGGACACGACGACCTGCGGCTGCCGGGATGCCGGCGTGCCGTAGAACACCTCGCCGGCCAGGTCGGCCTGGGCCAACGCGGCCATGATCGACGACCGGGCCGGCGGGACCGCGAGCTTGTCGACCAGCGCCGGCCGTTCCAGCACGGGGGCGCGGGACAGCGGTGCCAAGCTGCCGAGCAACGCGCGGTACTGAGCCAGCACCGCGGCTTCGGGCGTGACGGCAGCGGCCGGCGACGTGCCGACCTGCGCCGCCGGGGCCGGATTGGCCGGCAGCGGTCCGGGCTCGAGGTCGCCCCGCCCGTAGCCGCAGCCGGCGCTCGCTAACATGGCCGGACCGACCAGCGATGCCACCAGCCGCCGCCGGTTGCGGTGGCGGCGCCTAACCGTTTCATGCACGTCGCCACCGTCCTCTCGGAACGTGCGTCCTGGTGACGTTGCATTGCATTGCGGTGGGTATTCACCGCCGAACTCGGCCCATGATTTGAGCGACTACGTAGGGTGTCAAGCGGAACACCGAATGTTAGGTACTTGGCACGCATTGCGGTTATGTGGCCCGAATAGGGCCGGCTTTGGGGGTATTGACCTGCGACGCAGCGTCACCCCACGGGCCCCGGTTATGGCCAACCGCCGCATATGGTGGCGCTTGCCGTCTTACCTGCCCGTTCAGCCGAGTGCCGTCCGTATTGCCAGCCAATGCACGGCTGATACGCGTTGTTGGATATACCTCCGGATCTACCCGGCGGATTTGGCCACCTTGCAGAATGCGACTTGTGGTGAATTACCGATCCGACCGGATAAGGAGCGGATCGGTGGGTTAGGCCGAATAGCACCCAAGCTGCCCGGTGTAGTGCCTAGACCGTCAATAGTCCTATTCGGCTATTCCGCGGGGGCTCCGACGGGCCAATTCTCACGATCGCACAATGTGACCGGTCTATGCCTGCACCGCGGTCAGCAACGCGACTCCGAAGACGATGATGGCCCCGCCCGCGGCCTGCCGGAGGCTGAGCCGCTCTCCGAACAGGAAGTGCGCGGCCACCGCCGCGATCGCGGCGAACTGGGAGGCCAGCACCGCGCTCACCGCGATGCTGTCGGCCGCGCCGACCGCGAACGAGAGGATCCCGACCACCTCGGCCAGCCCGACCGCCAGCACGAAAAGGAACGCCTGCCGGGTCAGCCGCAACCGGGCCATGGCCAGCAGCGGGATGGCCACCACGACGACCCCGAGTAGCCGGGCCGGCAGCACCGCCCACGAGGCCGGCAGGCTGTCCCCGACCCGGCCGGTCGCATACAGCGCCAGCCCGAAGCTGAACGCGGCCGACACCGCATACAGGGTCGCGGCGGTGGTGTGCGTGACGCCCATCCGGTCCTCGCGTGGGCCGTCCGGGCTGGCCGCGGCGACCATCGCCACCCCCACCAGGATCGCGCCGAGCAGCACGCCCGCGACCACGCTCAACGGCTCGCCGGTGGCCACCGAGATGATCGCGGCGATCGCCCCTTCGGTGGACACGATCGGCGCCACGATGCCGACCGCGCCGACCCGGAAGGCGCGGTAGACCAGCAACAGACCGACCAGGTTGCCGGCGCCGCTGAGCACCAGCCAGACCCAGGTGATGCCGTCCTCGGGCGCGGTGCCGGAGCCGAGCACCATCGGCCCGACCACGATCAGGCCGATCAGCATCGCCCAGGCCAAGGTGGACCAGGATCCGATCATGCGAGTGGCTCGGGCCGAGCAGAGCGCCGCGACGGTCCAGGCCAGGGCCGCGCCCAGACCTCCTAAAACCGCGATCAACGCTGCCCCGCCAGCAGGTCGAGCGCGTTGTTCCAGGACCTGATGACCGGGGTGGTCCGCTCGTAGCCGAGCACCGAGATGCTGGCCGGGTCCAGGGCGAACTGGGCGCCGGCCTCCGGTGGTAGCCCGCACCAGCGGGCGGCCAGGATCCGCAGCATGTGACCGTGCCCGAACACCAGCGCCGGCCCCTGGGAGGCCCGGAGCCGTTCGATCACCCGGTCGGCCCGAGCGGCCGCGTCGGCCAGCGTCTCGCCACCGGGCAGCACCCCGCTCCACACCGTCCAGCCGGGCACGTCCTGGCGGATCTCGGCGGTCGTACGGCCCTCGTAGTCCCCGTAGTCCAGCTCGCGCAGGTCGTCGACGCGCTCGGCCACGCCGAACCCGGCCAGCTCGGCGGTCTGCCAGGCACGGCGCAGCGGGCTGGTCAGGACCGGGGCAAAGGGCCGGCCCGCCAGCAGGTTTCCGAGCTGGCGGGCCTGATGTTCACCCGTTGTGGTCAGCGGCAGGTCGGTCCGGCTGGTGTGCTGGCCGGTCTTGCTCCATTCGGTCTCGCCGTGGCGAACGAGGACTACCTCGGGACTTGCTGCCATCGGCGATTCCGCTCCCTGGAGCTAGCTGGTGCCTGCCGATGGTCAGCCTAGAGGGGCGTGCGCAACCGGCCACCGAAGCCAGCGAACAGGCCGATCCCCACTGCGGCCAGTCCGACCTGGAAGAGGATCTCGATCCAGTCCACGCCGTCGGTGGTCTTGACCCCGACCTCCTGGGCGATCCGGGTGCCGATGAGTGCGGCCACGATGCCGATCACCACGGTCATTACCGCACTGATGTTCTGCCGGCCTGGCAACACGAGCCGGGCCAACACCCCGATAATCGCGCCGATGATGATCGCGCTGATAATGCCTGAAGCGGTCATTGCGGTCTCACTCTCAAAACGGTGGGACAGGGCCTTCAACGTGTACCGCGGATCCGCACATGCAAACCTGAAGGTGCCGGCTTAGCCGGGCGGCGCGGTCCCCGGCTGGCAGCTCGGGCACCAGTAGGTGACCCGATCGCCGAGCTGGTCACGGTTGCGGTCGCGGCGGATCGGGGTGCCGCACCGCCGGCACGGCTGTCCGGTTCGTTCGTAGACGTAGTGCTGCTCGCCGCGCCGCGTCGAACCAGTCGTGACCTGGCTCCATCGGCCCCGATTGCTGGCCAGCAGCCGCTGGCCGAGCACTACCAGCGCGAGCAGGTCGGCGACCTCGCCGACCGGTTGCCAGGGCGAGACACCACGCAGGAACAGCGTCTCCGACTTGTACACATTGCCAATCCCGGCCAAGTTCCGCTGGTCGACCAAAGCGCCGCCGATCGGGCGGTCGGGCTCCCGGCGCAGCCGGCGGACGGCCGCGTCCGGGTCCCAGTCCGGGCCGAGCAGGTCGGGGCCGAGGTGGCCGACCAGCGTGGCCTCGTCCTCGGTCCGGACCAGGGCGAGCTCGTGCAGGTGGTAGCCGACCGCCACTGCCTCGCTGGTGCGCAGCACCACCCGGATGGTGTGCGCCGGCTTGGCCGCCCACCGGTCGGAAACCCCGAACGTGCGCCAGGCCCCGTCCATCCGCAGATGCGAGTGCAGCGTGCGCGGCCGATCAGCCGGATCCGGAGCGGTCAGCCGCAGCAGCAGGTGCTTGCCCCGGCTGGCCGACTCCCGCACCGTCCAGCCGGCCAGGTTCGCCGTGGCCAGCTGCGACACCCGGAAGTCCGAGGACACCAGCAGCTGGCCGGCCAGTGCGCGGTGCAGCAGCTGCGCGGTGTTCCATACCGTGTCGCCCTCGGGCACCGGATCGACCTTCGGGTGCTCAGCGGTCCGGCCGGCTGACCGCGTCGAGCACCGCCCGGGTTACGTCCTCGACCGCGTCGCTCCGGCCGGCACCGGCCTCGATCCGGCGGTAGATCTCGGCCGCGGCGGCGGAGAACTCGCCAGGCACACCAACCGCGGACATCGTGTCGGCGGCCTGCTCCATCTCGCCGATCCAGCGCCAGGCCTTCGGGCCGGATCGCCCGGCGATCTCGGCCAGCCGGGCGCCCAGGTCGATACCGTCCCGGTCCAGCTCGGACTGCAGCGCCTCGGTCACGCCGTACTGCCTGGCGGCCGCGGCCAGCGCCAGCCACAGGGCCGGCTCGGCCTTGCTGTACAACCCGTAGCAGGCCTTGAGTGCGCTCGCACTCCCCAGCCGGTCGCCGAGCAGCTGGGCCCGGACCGGCGAGCCGGCGAACAGCTCGGCCACCGCGCCGGCGGCCGTGCCGGCCAGCCAGAGCTGGGTGGTGTCCGGCCGCCAGGCCGGCGGACCGATCAGGCTCCCGTCGACGACCCGGTCCGGCCCGAACAGCGCGCCGATCTTCTCCACCGTGCCCGGGGACACCGCGTTCGCGTCCAGGTAGATCCTGGGCTGCCCGTGGTCACGCACCTGCTGGGCCATGTCGAACGCGGCCGCCGGCGGGCAGATCGAGACCACCACGTCCGCGCATCCGACCAGCTCGGCCAGGTCGCGGACCGCGACCAGATCAGCCAGCTCGGCCCGCTTCGCGGTCGCATCCGACCGGCCCTGCGCGGCCCACACCACCTGCCCGGCGCGGGCCTTGAGCGCGGCCCCCAGCGATGCGCCCATCTCACCGGGATGGAGCACCCCGACCACCGGCCGCTCGGCGAGCGCGCCACCGGATCGATCCGCCTGCATCGCTGCCTCACTCCCCGATCAGCCCGCCGAGTCGACCTGCTCGCACCGTAACGAACCCGGTCAGGGTCCGGCCAACCCGAACCGGATGGACCACCCCAGACACGGGCGAGATATGCCTAACCACCACGGATCCGGCATGATCTACATGATCTGCACGAGCCGGCGATCTCCCCCGCGCGGCAATACTCCGCCCAGTGGAGTGGATCGACAACCGTGGCGGCAAGTGCCAGTCTTATCGGCGTAAACGTGAGTGACCGGGTGCGCGGCGCGCGAGTCGGCGACCCGGCCCCACTTTCCTATGAGGAGGTGGAGCGTGGTCGGCACGGTCAGCACATTCAACAGTGAACGCGCGCCTTGTGGCCGCAAGGTCGGCGGCGAGCGGACCCGCGAGGACGACTCCGAGGGCCTGCTGATGGACACCATCATCTACAAGTGCGGTTGCCGCTGGGTCCGCGAGCAGTACCACGACGGCAGCTTCGACGTGCGGGTCGTGCGCCACGACGGTCGGATCCTGTCCGACGAGCACAGTGGGATGCATGAGGGCTAGGAACGCATCCTGATGCCGATGCCGACAGCTGGCGCCCTGCCAGGGCTGGAGGGCGTGCCCTTATGACCTTTGACCATGACGTAGTGATCGTTGGCGGCGGTGGAGCTGGACTTCGCGCCGCCATCGCGATTGCGGAGACCAGCCCGAGCCTGCGGGTCGCGATCGTCTCCAAGGTGTACCCGATGCGCAGCCACACCGTGTCGGCCGAGGGCGGCGCGGCCGGTGTGATCGCCAGCACCGACACCTACGACGAGCACGCCTACGACACCATCTCCGGCGGCGACTGGCTCACCGACCAGGACGCGGTCGAGCTGTTCGTGGCCGAGGCACCCAGGGAGCTGCTCCAGCTCGAGCACTGGGGCTGCCCGTGGAGCCGCAAGCCGGACGGCCACATCGCGGTCCGGGCGTTCGGCGGCATGAAGAAGATGCGCACCTGGTTCGCCGCCGACAAGACCGGCTTCCACCTGCTGCACACGCTGTTCCAGACCGCGCTGAAATACGGCGCGATCGCCCGCTACGACGAATGGTTCGTGTCCAAGCTGCTGGTCGACGAGGGCCGGGTCCAGGGCGTGGTGGCGATCGAGATGGCCACCGGCCGGATCGAGGTGATCACCGCAAAGGCGGTCATCCTGACCACCGGCGGCGGCGGGAAGGTGTTCCCGTTCACCACCAACGCGAACATCAAGACCGGCGACGGGATGGCGTTGGCCTACCGAGCCGGCGCTCCGCTGAAGGACATGGAGTTCGTCCAGTACCACCCGACCGGGCTGCCGTTCACCGGCATCCTGATCACCGAGGCGGCCCGGGCCGAGGGCGGGCACTTGATCAACAAGGACGGGTATCGCTACCTGCAGGACTACGACCTGGGTAAGCCGACGCCGGGTCCGGTGCTGCGGAACATGGAGCTCGGCCCGCGGGACCGGCTGTCCCAGGCGTTCATGCACGAGGTGGCGAAGGGCCGGACCACCGACTCCCCGTACGGCCCGGTCGTGCACCTCGACCTGCGGCACCTGGGCGCCAAGCTGATCGACGCCAAGCTGCCGTTCGTGCGCGAGCTGTGCCAGAGGTACCAGAACATCGATCCGGTGACCGAGCTCATCCCGGTGCGGCCCGTGGTGCACTACATGATGGGCGGGGTGCACACCGACATCGACGGCGCGACTCCGCTGGCCGGGCTGTACGCGGCCGGCGAGGTCGCCTGCGTGAGCATCAACGGGGCAAACCGGCTCGGCTCCAACTCGCTGCCCGAGCTGCTGGTGTTCGGCGCCAAGGCCGGCATGGCGGCCGCCGAGTATGCGTCCGGCGGCTCGGCCGCAACCGCACCGGCCTCGGCGATCCAGGCCCAGGGTGAGGACGAGCGCACCCGGCTCGAGCAGTTGCTGACCAAGTCGACCGGCACCGAACGGATCGCCGACCTGCGCGATGCGATGCACGTGGTCATGGAGCAGGGCGCCGGCATTTACCGCTCGGCCGACACGCTGGCCACGGCGACCGACGCGATCGCCGAGGTGCGCGCCCGGTATCCGCACGTCCGGATCGACGACCACAGCCGCACCTTCAACACCGAGCTGATCAGCGCGCTCGAGCTGGGGCACCTGCTGGAGATCGCCGAGACGATCGTGGTCAGCGCGAGCCGCCGCGAGGAGTCGCGCGGCGCCCACCAGCGCACCGACTTCCCGAACCGGGACGACGACCGCTATCTGGCCCACTCGCTGGCCGAGCGCGGGCCGGACGGCGGCTGCCAGGTCAGCTATTTGCCGGTAAAGATCACCCGATGGCCACCCGGAGAGCGGGTGTACGGAAGGTAGGACGCATGGCGGAGGATCTTTCGGGGTCCTCGCTGGAGCGCGAGCAACGCGAGCGGTCCAGTGGGGTGACGGTCACCTTGCGAGTGACGCGCTACCGGCCGGAGCAGGAAACTGAGCCGACGGTGACCGACTACGAAGTGCCGCTACGCCCGGACTGGACGGTCCTGGACGGGCTGAACTACATCAAGGACCACCACGACGGCACGCTGTCCTACCGCTGGTCGTGCCGGATGGGGATCTGCGGCAGCTGCAGCATGACGGTCAACGACGACCCGAAGCTGACCTGCGGGGCGTTCCTGACCGACTACGCACCCGGCCCGATCCGGGTCGAGCCGCTGCGCAACTTCCCGGTCATTCGCGATCTGATCGTCGAGATCGGCGACTTCCTGCGCAAGCTGGTCCGGGTGCAGCCGTGGCTGACCAGGGCGCACCACCGGCCGATCGACGCCGGGGAGTATCTGCAAACCCCATCCCAGCTCGACGACTACAAGCAGTTCAGCATGTGCATCAACTGCATGCTGTGCTACTCGGCCTGCCCGGTATACGCGCTGGAGCCCACGTTCATCGGTCCGGCCGCGATCGCGCTCGCCCAGCGCTACAACCTGGACTCCCGGGACGAGGGGCAGGCCGCCCGGATGGATGTGCTCAACGACCACGACGGGGTGTGGGCCTGCACGTTCGTCGGCGAGTGCACCACCGCGTGCCCCAAGCACGTCGACCCGGCCGGCGCGATCCAGCGCTACAAGCTGACCGCGGCCATGGAGAGCATGAAGGGGTACGTGCTACCGCGGGGTGGGTCGTGAGCGAGCGGCGCGAGCGAACCAGTAAGCAGAGCGCCCACGCGCACGGGTCCGACGAGCGCAGCGAGGAGGAACGGTGAGCGCGGAGCCGGTGCCGAGCGTTGGCACGCCGATGGCCGACCGGCCACCGCTCTACCAGCCCAAGGTCTCCCGACTGTGGTGGCTGCGCCGGCGGTCCTATCTGTTGTTCGTGCTGCGTGAGCTGAGCAGCCTGTTCGTCGGCTGGTTCGTCGGGTTCCTGCTGCTGCTGATCCGAGCGGTCGGCCAGGACGAGGCCGCCTACCAGCGCTTCCTCGACTGGGCCGCGAACCCGCTGGTGGTGTTGGTCAACCTGGTGGCGCTGGCATTCGTCGTGCTGCACGCGGTGACCTGGTTCAACCTGGCGCCCAAGGCGATGGTGGTCAAGGTACGCGGGCAGAGGGTGCCGCCACAGATGATCGCGATGTCCCAGTTCGGCGGCTGGGCGTTCGTATCGCTGGCGGTATTCGTGCTGCTGGTGGGCCTGCTGTGAGCGCGGGCAGCCGGGCCGCCGGCCGCAAGCGGCGCCCGATCGAGCCGCTGCTGTGGCTGCTGTTCAGCGGCGGCGGCGTGATGGCCGGGCTGTTCTTCCCGATCCTGGTGCTGCTGTTCGGGCTGGCGTTTCCGCTCGGTTGGATCGATCCGCCGAGCTACGCCGACCTGCACGGGCTGTTCAGCAACTGGATCACCCGCCTGGTGCTGTTCGGCGTGTGCATGTTGGCGCTGTTCCACTTCGCGCACCGGTTCCGCTTCACCCTGTGGGACGGGCTGCAGCTCAAGCACGGTGTTATTACCGCCGCCTGCTACGGCACGGCAGTCGTCGGCACCGTGCTGGCCGCGATCCTCTTGCTCCAGCTCTAGCCCGCGCGCGAGCTCATCCAGCCGGGTCGACCGCGCGAATCAACCTCGTCAGGACCGCGCGGCCGGGTTGCCGCGCGGTCGAGGTCATGAAGCGCGGAGCACGTCATGGACATTCATCGAACACGCCGGCGACCGGCCGGCCTGGTAGCGGTAATCCTGGTGATGGCCGGTCTCGTGGCCGGCGGCAGTACGGCCATCGTCGGACTGAACGCGGCCCCCACCACCTACATCGATCCCGACGGCACCATCGTCGGTCTCCCGACGACCCCGCCGCCGAGCTGCGGCACGCCGACGCCGACTCCGTCGCCGGCCGGAAGCCTCACGCCCACACCCATCCCGTTCGAGGACCGGTCCGCCTCGCCGACCTCGGACGTGCGGTGGAGGTCAAGTGCTCGCCCGCCGCGTCGGTCATTCCGATCTCGTCGGCGCTTGCGATCGTGACCGCAAAGTTCAAGTCCGGGTAACCGGTTGG
>JAKEEW010000065.1 GCA_022616375.1 Sporichthyaceae bacterium | reverse complement strand
GCTAGGCCGTCCGCACCGGCCAACCCGGCCAGGAACGCGGGAACAAACGCCACGAACACCGCCGCCGCGATGATCAGGCCTTGCAGCACGGACAGCAGGATCAGCTTCCACAGCCTTGGCCAGGTGGCCGACCAGGCCTCTTGCAGCGTGATCGAGCGGGCCACAACCTGGCGACCTACCACGATCGTCAGCAACCCGGTGGCGAGCAGACCCGCCAGCCACGAGGCCGCGACGACCACGAACAGGGCGGCGGCCGGCACCGCCAGCGCGTCGACCACCTCGCTGAAGCTCGGGTCGTCGGGGATGACTGGCGCGGTGGTAGACAGCAGCCAGTAGCTGGCGATCAGCACCAGGGTCTGGCTGACCACCGCAACCGCGGCACCCATGAACAGCGTGATGGCCGGGTTGGCTCGGATCGCCGAAACCGCGCCGTCGAGGAGTTCGGAGATACCGAGCGGGCGCAGCGGGATGATGCCGGGTTTGACCTGCTGGGCGTACTGCTGGCTCCATGCCCACGCCGGCGCCGGGCCGGACGGCGGCCCGCCGGGTTGGCCCCAGCCGTCGGGTTGCCCGGACCCCGCCGGTCCACCGGGCGAACCCCACCCGGATGCCGGTCCACCGGGTGAGCTCCACCCGGACGCGGATCCGCCGGTTGGTCCTGGCCCGGTCCAGCCCGATCCGGTGCCTGGCGCCCCGGACGGCTCGGTGGGGGCTGCCCAGGCCGGTGGCGGCTGGTTGGCCGACCATCCGGGCGCGGTCGGCGGTGCCGGCTGCGGTGCTGGCGGCGGGGCTGACGGTGGTGCGGAAGCCCGGTCGGGGTCCTGGGCCGGCTGAGCTGGGTCCGGCGGTGCGGGTGCCTGGCCACGCTCCTGAGGCGGCTGATCCGAGTTCGGCGGCTGCCCGGCTCCCGCCGGCCCGGCCCCGGGCGTCTCACTCATCTGTGGGTCACCAAACCGATGTTGATCTTGCATTCGGGACGTACCGGGCCATCCTGTCACGCTGAGCCGTGAACCGGGGTGACGTAGTCTTGTCGTGACCTGGAGCGTCCCGGCAGCTGCGAGGCCGTGGCGAGGCGCCCAGAACATTCTGGATCATCAGTGCGGCGGGTGCAGGAATTTGTCTAGGTTGATGCGACGATGAGGGCCATGAAGGGACGCGTTCTTGTCGTCGATGACGACACCGCTCTGGCGGAGATGCTCGGTATCGTCCTGCGCAACGAGGGCTTCGAGCCGGTTTTCTGTGCGGATGGCGACAAGGCCCTGGCTGCATTCAGGGACAGCAAGCCCGATCTCGTCCTGCTCGACTTGATGTTGCCCGGGAATGACGGCATCGACGTCTGCCGGCAGATCCGGACCGAGTCCGGCGTTCCGATCGTGATGCTGACCGCGAAGAGCGACACCGTGGACATCGTGGTGGGGCTGGAGTCCGGCGCGGACGACTACATCGTCAAGCCGTTCAAGCCCAAGGAGCTGGTCGCCCGGGTGCGGGCCCGCCTGCGCCGGCCACAGGAACCCGCTCCGGAGACGCTGCAGATCGGTGACCTGTCCATCGATGTGGCCGGGCACTCGGTGAAGCGCAACGGCCAGGCGATCTCGCTGACCCCGCTCGAGTTCGACCTGCTGGTCGCCCTGGCCCGCAAGCCGTGGCAGGTGTTCACCCGCGAGGTGCTGCTCGAGCAGGTCTGGGGATACCGGCACGCCGCCGACACCAGACTGGTCAACGTGCACGTGCAGCGGCTCCGCTCGAAGATCGAGAAGGACCCGGAGCGGCCGGAGATCGTCGTCACGGTCCGCGGCGTCGGCTACAAGGCCGGCCCGGCCTGATCGGCGAGCCGACCGGCTCCGGCGCCGCAGGCAAGGCAGCAACCCCCATGACAACCAGTCTCGGATCGCAATCGCCGACTCCGGCGGCGGGCGCTGGCCCGCCCGCGCCGGTCGCCACAGCACCGAGTGGGCTGACTGGCGCGTGGTCCGGGGCACGGGCCGGGCTGCGGGAGCCGATCCGCCGGGCCACCTTCGCCTGGCGGCGGTCAATCCAGCTCCGAGTGGTCGGCTCCACCCTGGTGCTGAGCGTCGTGGTGCTGGCCATGCTCGGCCAGTTGCTGGTCGGACAGATCCGGGACGGCCTGCTCAAGGCCAAGACCGAGGTCGCGGTCGCCGAGGCGCAGGCCGGTCTGGCCGCGGCCGCGCAGCGGCTGGACGATGACCCGACCCGAGACGAGGAACCGCTGCTCACCGAGTTGGTCGGCGATGCCGAACGCCGCGGGACGTCGAGCCAGTTCGACGTCGTGCTGTTCAAGACCCAACCGACGGTCAGCGCCGCGCGCGCGTCCGGCGGGGTGAACGCGGTCAGTGTGCCCGAGTTGCTCAAGTCCGAGGTTGGCCGTCGCAACGAGGTGCTCTACCGCTATGCCGAGCTGACCTACGAGCAGCCCGCCGGCCGCCCGGCGGTACCCGGCATCGTGGTCGGTGGGCGGCTCGACAGCCGCGGGCAGAGCCGCTACCAGCTGTACTACTTGTTCCCGCTCGACCAGGAGCAGCGCACGCTGAGCCTGGTCCGCGGCACCGTGGCCACCACCGGCGTGCTGCTGGTGCTGCTGCTCGGCGCGATCGCCTACGTGGTCACCAGGCAGGTGGTCTCGCCGGTGCGGATGGCCGCCCGGATCGCCGAGCGGATCGCGGCCGGCCAGCTGGACGAGCGGATGCGGGTCAGCGGTGAGGACGACCTGGCCCGGCTGGCGACCTCGTTCAACCGGATGGCCGCGCACCTGCAGCAGCAGATCCGGCAGCTGGAGGACCTGTCCAGGGTGCAGCGGCGGTTCGTCTCCGACGTGTCGCACGAGTTGCGCACCCCGCTGGCCACGGTCCGGATGGCGGCGGACGTGCTGTACGAGGAGCGCTCGACGTTTCACCCGCATGTGGCCCGCTCGGCTGAGCTGTTGCAGAACCAGCTGGACCGGTTCGAGGCCCTGCTGACCGATCTGCTGGAGATCAGCCGGTTCGACGCCGGTGCCGCCCTGCTGGACGCCGAGCCGACCGATCTACGTGAGATCGCCATCAAGGTGATCGAGGGTGCCGAGCCGCTGGCCGAGCGGCGCGGCTCGGCGCTGCGGCTGGTGGAGCCGCGCCAGCCGTGCGTGGCCGAGGTCGACCAGCGGCGGATCGAGCGGGTGCTGCGCAACCTCGTGGTGAATGCGATCGAGCACGGCGAGGGCGGCGAGATCCTAGTCTGGCTGGCGACCAACGACGAAGCGGTCGCGGTCGCGGTCCGGGACTACGGCGTCGGGCTCAAGCCCGGCGAGGCGTCGCTGGTGTTCAACCGGTTCTGGCGGGCGGATCCGGCTCGCGCCCGCACCACCGGCGGGACTGGACTCGGCCTGGCCATCGCGCTCGAGGACGCGCGCCTGCACGGTGGTTGGTTGCAAGCGTGGGGCCAACTGGGGCGCGGATCCCAGTTCCGGCTGACCGTGCCGCGGATCGCCGGCGACGGCATCGACCAGTCGCCGATCCCGCTCGAGCCCGAGGATGCCCGCCGGCCGCGCCGTGAGTCCGGGCCCGAACCACTCGTCGAGTCGTTGTCCGGGCCGGGTGGTGACCGTGAAGCCGAGTAGCTCGGGCCACCGCAGCCACCGCAGCCGGGCGATCGCGGCGCTGGTCGCCGCTGGGACCGCCGCCGGGGTCGCCGCGCTGCTGGCCGGTTGCGCCGCCATGCCGACCTCCGGCCCGATCCGGGAGGCCGGTCAGGGCAACGCCGCCGAGCAACCCGTGTCCGACTCGCAGGTGCGGGTGTTCGCCAACCCGCCGCAGGCCGGGATGAGCCCGATCGGGATCGTCGAGGGATTCCTCAACGCGATGAACAGCGTCGAGCCGAGCTTCGACACGGCCAAGCTGTATCTGGCGTCGGCCGACGAGTGGGACCCAAGCGAGCGGGTCGTGGTCTACGACGAGAGCGACCGGACGGTCGACGACGATCCGGCCGGTGGGGTCCGGATGGACGCCCTGGAGGTAGGGCGGGTCAGCGCGGACGGCGCCTACCGCCCGGCCACCCCGGGAGCGCAGGTCAGCCAGCGGTTCGAGTTGGTCGAGAGGGACGGCGAGTGGCGGATCAGGAATCCGCCGCCCGGGGTGTTCGTGTCCGAGCTGGACTTCACCCGGGAGTACGTCACCACCGACGAGCCACTCAACCTGTACTTCTACGATCCGTCGTTCCGGGTGCTGGTACCCGACCCGATCTACCTGCCGAAACGGGCGGATCTGCTCACCGCGGTCACCCAGGCGGTGCTCCGCGGGCCGACCGGGCGGCTCGGCGACGCCGTGGTCAGCGCGGTCCCGACCGGCACCGAGCTGCTGTCCAGGCCGGTCACCTTGGTGAACGGGCAGATCACCGTCGCGCTCGACCAGACTGCGGCCAACCTTGACCAGCATCAGCGGGAGCTGCTGACCGCACAGCTGGTGTGGTCGCTGTCCACGGTGAGCGAGAGCCCGGCCCAGGTCACCGCGGGTGGCCAGCCGCTATACCCGCAATCGACGTCTACCTCGGACTGGGAGCAGTACCGGCCCGGTGGCCCGGTCGAGGGTCCGGCTCGCGGTTTCGCGCTGCGCGACGGGATTCTGTCCAGCCTCGACGTGGCACCGGGCGCGGATCCACAGCCGGTGCCGGTCGGGGGCAGTGGCGACGAGATGGCGGAGCTGGCCGCGTTCGCGGTGTCGCCCGGCGGACCGGAGCAGCCCAGCCAGGTTGCCGGGGTCAGCGCCGACCGCAAACGGCTGATCCGGGCTCGGCTCGATGCGCCAAGGGACGCGCCGAAGGTGGTCCTGCGCGGCACCCAGCTGGAGTCTCCGAGCTGGGACGCGTTCGGTGGGCTGTGGGTGCTTGACCAGCAGGAGGCGGGCACCAAGGTGTACTTCGTCGATGCCGCGGGCCGGCACGACATCACGGTTGCCGGGCTCGGCCTGCGCCGCATCATCGAACTTGCGGTGTCCGCGGACGGGACCCGGATGGCCATGATCACCCAGGAGCCGGATCGACCGGCGCGGCTCGAGCTCGGGCTGGTCAAGACCACCGAGATCAAGATCGGTCAGCCGGACGAGCCGCAACGCTCGGTCCGTCCGGTGTCGATTACCAGCCTCAGCGTGGTCGCCCCGCAGCTCGACGCTGCCATGGACGTTGCCTGGGCCGATGCCCAGCAGCTGGTTGTACTGATCCGGGCCGCGGACACCGATCTGGTCGACCTGGTGGAGCCCTATCAGGTCGGCGTCGACGGCCGGATGCCCGAACAACTAGGCGGTCCGGTCAGTGAGGACCCGGTGACGGTCGCCGCCGGACCGGGAGCGCCGGTCCTGGTCGGAACCAAGGACGGCAAGATCTACCGGTTGCCCGCACCGGACAGCCTGGCGCTGACCAGGTCCTGGGAGTTCCTGACCGAGGGCAGGCAGCCGGCCTATCCCGGCTAGGTTTGCGCACTCCGCCCGCGTGTTCGCTGTCGGCCGATATGCACAGGCGCGAGGTTGTCCACCGGTTGCGGCTGCCCGGTTGCCGGTGCCGGATCCACCGGGGAACGTGCAGATGTGGTCCGATTCATAGGTGCACTTGCCGAGCTCGGCGCGGCGTTGCTCGAGCTGGTGCTGCCGGATGGCTGCGCCGGCTGCGGCGCTTCGAAGACTCCCGCTGTGCTGTGCCCCGATTGCGCCCAATCCCTTGCCGGCCCGGTCCGGATCGCCTGGCCGACTCCGGCGCCGACCGGGTTACCACCGCCGCACGTGGTGTCCGGCTACGCCGGAGCCGTGCAGGCCGCGATCCTGGCCCACAAGGAGGATGGTCGGGCCGGGTTGGCCGGTCCGCTCGGGCGAGCGCTTGGTCGTGCGCTGTGCGCCGCGCTTCCGGCCGTGGGTCGCGCACCGGCGGTTGTGGTGCCGATCCCGTCGTCGCGCTCGGCGCTGCGCCGGCGCGGCTACGACCCGACCGGACGCCTGGCCCGATCGGCCGTCGCGACGGCCCGCCGGGACGGGCGTGCGGTTCTGCTGCGCCCCGTTCTCAGGCAGTCACGCAGAGTGATTGATCAGTCCGGTTTGTCCTACGCCGACCGATGGATCAACCTCAGCGGTGCGCTGATCGTGCCGCCCCGGCTCACGCCGTTGATCGCCGGGCGGCAGATCGTGCTGGTAGATGATGTTTTGACCACCGGCGCCACGCTGGCCGAGGCGGCACGTGCGCTGCGGGCCGCCGGAGGGAAGATCGCCGGGGCTGCCGTCATAGCCGCTACCGAGCGTCGCCACCAGGCGTCACCCGACCGGTCGGCATACGCCCTCTGGCCGGGATCGCCGGATGCGGTTAGCGTCTCGGGTATGGCACCCGCCCGGGTCCGTGGTTGCGCCGAGATCGACTGCACACCAACCGTGGTCGATCTTGGCAAGCCGATGCCAGCCGCAGGCAAAGCGGCCCACGTAAGGCGACTCTTCGTCGACCGATCACGGTGCGGCTTAGGAGTAAGTCCTGCCTCGCCGGAGGACCAGATGTTCTCCGTACCGAGAGAAGGGGGGAGTGGCACAGGGCTGCGAGACCCTCAGCAGGCGAATGTGGGGTCGAAGACCAGGTCGGCCGGGCGGGTGTCACCCAGCTCCGGGAGCGCAGTGAGCAGGGAGGTCCCCGAGTGGACATCGTCGTCAAGAGTCGGCACACCGAGGTGTCCGAGCGGTTCAAGGAACACGTCATCGAGAAGCTCAGCAAGCTGACCCGGCTCGATGGCAAGGTCATCGCTCTGGATGTCGAGGTATCCAAGGAACACAACCCGCGGCTGGCCAGCAAGCGTGACCGCATCGAGATCACGTGCCGGTCCCGCGGTCCGGTGATCCGAGCCGAGGCGAGCGCCGACGATCCGTACGCAGCACTCGATCTGGCCTACGCGAAGATGGAGATGCGGCTGCGCAAGGTGGTCGACCGACGCCGGGTTCACCACGGAAGGCATGCGCCGATGTCGGTCGGTAAGTCGACTGCGGCATTGGCCAGCCCCAATGGTGGGCGTGCTGCCGCCAATCCGCGGGCCGCTGCCGAGCGCGATGACGTCGACTTCGACAGCGCTGCGTATGACGGCGCGGGCCGGTCCGGCTCGACCGGCTCGGCGTCCCAGGCGTCCGGCCAGTCGAGCGAGTCCGCCGCACCCGCGGCCCCGCCGCTCATCCAGGTCGACGGCGAAGGCCCGCTGGTGGTCAGGGAGAAGGTGCACCAGGCCAGCCCGATGACGCTGGACCAGGCGCTCTACGAGATGGAGCTGGTCGGGCACGATTTCTACCTGTTCGTCGACGCCGAGACGAAGTTGGCCAGCGTGGTATACCGGCGGCGCGGATACGACTACGGGGTTATTCGGCTTGAGGTCTGACAACGCACCCAGCAACCCCCCGACCGTCCGTTACCGTAGGTTGCGCTGTGTCAGGAATCGGTAGGCACGGGGGCGCCATGCCGTCTGGGAGGCAAGAAGGTGAGCGAAGGTCTCGTGCCGTCCGCCGTTGCTAGCGGAGCCGTGCTGACCGCCGAGCCGATCAGAGTGCTCGTCGTCGACGACCACGTGCTGTTCCGCCGTGGCCTGCAGATGGTGCTGGCACAGGAGCCGGACATCGAGTTGGTCGGCGAGGCCGGCGACGGCGCGCAAGCGGTGAGCCAGGCGGCTGACCTGTTACCGGACGTGGTGCTGCTGGACATCCGGATGCCCAAGCGCAGCGGGATCGAAGCGTGCGCGAGCATCAGGGAGGTCGTGCCGAGCTCGCGGATCCTGATGCTGACCATCAGCGACGAGGAGGCCGACCTCTACGACGCCATCAAGGCGGGCGCGAGCGGCTACCTGCTGAAGGAAATCTCGACCGACGAGGTTTCCGCGGCAATCCGGGCCGTGGCCGGCGGTCAATCCCTGATCTCTCCGTCGATGGCGGCCAAGTTGCTGCACGAGTTCGCCTCGATGATCAAGACCAAGGACGAGCGCGAGCAGGTGCCGGCACCCAAGCTCACCGATCGCGAGATGGACGTTCTGAAGCTGGTCGCCCGTGGGATGAACAACCGGGAGATCGCCAAGGAGCTGTACATCAGCGAGAACACGGTGAAGAACCACATCCGCAACATCCTGGAGAAGCTGCAGCTGCACTCCCGGATGGAGGCCGTGGT